>JBGSUA010000164.1:0-14021 GCA_041753575.1 Desulfatiglandaceae bacterium | reverse complement strand
GTGAGCTTGCTGTCGTCAAAGACTCTTGTATTTGATAGGCTTATCAGGCCTTCTGAAATGTTTTTAAATATTCCATGGTATTGCCTTGAAAGAGAGGCAACCAGGTTTTTGACCATGCCAAGGTTTCCGGTTCCAATGACTCGGGCATCGGTTCGAGGATAACTGATACATTTGTCCTTTTCGTAGAGATCCTGAGCGATAGAGAGGGTCTTTGCAGCCGTAAGACCGTACTTCTGGTTTGCGGCCCTTTGAAGCTCAGTAAGGGAATAGAGAAGCGGAGGAGGCTCTTTAACCAGGTCTTCTTTGTATTCTTTGACTATGCCGGGTTTCTCTTCTGTTTTGGCAATTACGGCGTCTGCTTCCTCTCTGGTATCAAGCCTCTCTCCGTTTTCTCCTGTCCAGGTTCCCTTCCAGGTCTTGCCGTTATTTTCAAAGTCAGCCATGACCACAAAATAGGGTTTCTTAATAAAACTCTCTCTTTCCCTGGCCCGGTCAACCAGGAGGGCAAGAGTGGCTGTCTGGACCCTTCCTACCGTAAAGAGATTTCCAAGGGCTAAAGTTGCAGCCCTGGTGCAGTTCATCCCGACAAGCCAGTCTGCTATCTGTCTTGTTTGCCCAGCATACCAAAGCCTGTCATATTGAGAGGCAGGTTTTAAGTTTCTGATTTCTGACTGCACCACTGAAGGAGTAAGGGCCTGACTGCTCCAGAACCTTTTAAGCGGGATGCCGTTTTTCTTGTATGTGTAACCAAGGATTGTTCTTGCTATTACTTCTCCTTCGCGGCCGGCGTCGGTTGCTATGACGATCGCTTCAAGGTCAGGCCTTTTGAGGAGCTTTGCTATGACGGAAAGCTGCTTCTTTGTGTTATCGAGAGGTTTGTATTGGAATTCGGCAGGCAAGACCGGCAATGAGTTGAATGACCATTGCTTGAGCTTCGGGTCATAGTCCTCCGGTTCAAAAAGACCCAGTAGATGACCTACCGCCCATGTGACAATGTACCGGTCGGATTCAACATAGCCGTCTTGTCTTGATTGAATCGTTAAGGCCCTGGCAAAATCCATGGCAACAGAAGGTTTCTCGGTAAGGATAAGGGTTTTCTTAGATGTCAATTCTCAGGTCCCCTGGGTTTTGAGCCGTATCGGGATGCAGGAAGCAGATAGAGAAAAACAACACTGATTATTTCGGCGCATCCCAGATACAGGCCAACTGAAGTGAAGGCTCCTCCTATGAAGAAGAGGCCTCCTGCCCAAAGAAGGAAAAACAAAGCGTCTTGCCTGTTCTTGTTGTGAGCAGGCCGGATCGGGGCTTGGGTTTTGGATTTCTTAGTCTTACTGCTCATATCAAAAGAACCAGAACCTTAGAGATGCTGCCGTGAGCATCGAAAAGCCGACGACTATTGATAATAGTAAAGATATGATTGGTAGAAGTTTTCTCATCCGCAACCTTCCTGTTATTAAATTACTTCCCCAATGAATCGGATGAGGGTAAAAAAAACAAAAAAACCGGAAACCCTCGAAAAGGCCTCCGGCTCGTTTTAACACTCAGAGAAGTGGTTCTTGCTTCCTTTGTTTAGTTCGCCGCTTCTCCTCTTATTGTAATAGATTTAGAAACTTATCTGCAGGCATTTGAGCCTGTTTTAAAATATGTGATAGTGTTGATCTTTTGATAGGACGATGGGCGGGAACAATAATTTTAAGAGTCTCCGAGGCTGTATGTTTTTGTAACCGAATATGACTTCCTCTCTGTCTAACTACCACCCATCCATCTCGACGTAATGCCTTTATAACTTTTTCATAATCAAGACTTGGGACTTTTGTCATACAGCAATTTCCATAAGTTCCGCGTTAGGTGCAAAATCGAAATCATCTTCAACTGGCTCGATATAAAGTTTAATAGCTTCCTGAATATTGGTTAAAGCCTCTTCTTTTGAATCTCCTTCACTTATACAACCAGGTAAAGATGGCACTATAGCTGTGAAACCTCCTTCATCACTTGGTTCTAATATAATTTTTAATTTCATTGAGATATCTCCATGTTATTACTTTAGTGTATAAATTATATCTGTTATTAAATTTTGATCAACATAAACATTGGGTTAAATGCGAGCAACCTTGCGGCGCCAGTCAGGTTGAACCTGTGTTGGGCGCCTTCTCTTAAACCCAATTATCAATTCTAAGTTCTTTTATTCGGGAAAATTCATTCGTATTATTTGTCGCTAGAATTAGATTTCTCGCTATGGCTTGCGCAGCAATCTGCATATCATAGGGCCCTATTATCTGCCCCCTTTTCTCTAGATCAGCCCTAATTAATCCAAAAATCTCCACATCGTTATCATTAAACGGAATAATATCAAAGGCTGAGGCAAAATCAAGAAGTGCATTCCTATTTCTTTCTCTATATTTACTTTTTGAAGCTCCATATTCAAGTTCAGCAATCGAGATTGCAGATAATTTTACTTGATATGGGTTTAGATTCTTTATTCTTTCAATGACAGTCTTCGGATGGTTATTAATAATGTAGATACAGATATTCGAATCAAGTAAATACATTACAATCCATCTCTTTCTTGCGGTTCAGGTTGATTTCTCCCATCAGCCATAAAATCATCACTGAACTCCTGAAGGCTTCTTTCAAAAGCTTCCCAAGGATTTTTCTTTGGAAAAAGTATTATCGTATTTCCTATTTTATTAATGTAGAGTTCCTTATCCTCGACTTGATACTCCTTGGGAAGCCTTATTGCTTGACTATTTCCACTTATAAATACTTTAGAACTGAGCATACTTCATTCCTCCTCACTAAAGTATATACATCTATATATACATCGTCAAGTCAATTCATCACTGTTGCCGGGAAGACTCTCTAAGGAAGGAGTCTGGTTCCGCTCTCATCCAGGTGGGCATTTTCTAGCCGACCGACCATGGGTACTTTCTCACCGGCCAAAACTGGGGACTTTCTCACCGCCGATAACACGAATCATTACAGCGAACTCTTCCAGAGGCTCTACGGCCTTTTCCCAGGGTCTTGCATAGAAGAAAGACAACTTAGCCTGCCCTGGGGCTTTGGCCCGAAAACGAAATATCTGCCTCCCGGATGCTCCGACTAGCTCAGAGTCCGATTGAAATCCCGTCTCTCCTATCTGCTCCAAAATCGAGCTGTTGAATTTCCTGAACTGCCACAGATAGCCAGTAGAAGGTGTTCCGATGAGTGAAACCAGGAAGGTTTCGTTTCGAGTCACCGAGACTGTGGCATCATTGTGGACATGGCTTATCACCCTTTCGGCCGCTACGGTCGAACACCCCGCAAGACAGCCAATTACAAATACGGCAAATATGGTCTTCTTCACGATATGCCATTGCTCTTTCAAGGGATGATGGGTCATTACATCACTCCTATGCCTTTGAGAGCTTCTCCTGGAATTCCGGCATGGTAATAGCTTCTTTGATGCAGGTCTCCCAGGCCAGATTGGCCATCTCATAGATTTCCCTTTTATCGCCCCGGACTTCCGCTATCCCATTTACAACATCTTCCTCCACAAATCCTTTGGCAACAACATCATAGCCCGCTTTTTGCGCAAGTCCCAAAACCCTCTCGTTTTCTGCCTGATAAAAAGGATTGTTTAGCACTTCAGATAACGGACGGTAGATTTCCGCCACAATATTGAAACCATAGTTGCCGCCGGCATTGGCTATGTAGTGGAAATTTGCTGAAAACGCGCCGAAGTGTTCCACCTCAGGAAACCCGCACACGCCTATGATTACAATGTTATGGGAGCCTTTGAATCCCTCCCTACTGGGATGGGTGGTCTTGCCGTCCTCTCTTGTAATCAAGAAAGGCTGAATCATGGGAAGGGTGCGCTCGATGAATTTCTTCATCAACGAAGTCATGCCGAAATGATACAAGGGCGAGGCAAATACCACCAGATCGGCTTCATTGACGGTTTTCATTATATCGGCAACATCGTCATTGAATATGCATTTGCCTGGCGTTTTCGTCCAGCAGGTAAAGCACCCCTGACAATGCATTATTTTCTTTTCCCGAAGATAAATGGTTTCGGTTTTTGCACCGGCCTTCTGTGCCCCATCAATAAATGCCTTGGTCAGGACGTCGGTTTTACTTGTCCCCTCTTTCCTGGGGCTCCCCTGGATCACCACAATCTTTCTGGTCTGGTTGGGCGGGATTTTCACATATCGCTGTTTGTGAGAAAAACGCAATGCGGCCGGGATATGATCTTCCATGGTTATTCCTCCTAAGCTTTATCAATTTTCCAACCCTGCTCACGCGCGCCATGCATAACGATAACCTTGCGCACTTGACAATCGTCTCAGTAAAATTAAGCTTGGGCTGAGACTCCGGAAAGTATCTTAACGCTCTTCAGAATACATATCAATAATCCGAGGGCATAAGCGGTGTCAGTGTCGGATGTTGAAAAGGCCATATCCATTTTATCCACTTCGACTATCTTCCCAAAGACCAAGTCCGATAGTTTCTCTTTTGCCTCAGCAGCGAAGTCCTGGCGTCTTTCCGGGGCGTCTATGCCGTAGAGCCTGATGGTTTGAGAGCGGCCAGCATGGAGGACTTCTATCGTATCACCATCCTTGATCCCTACGACCTTCCCTGGCCAAACATAAACTTCACTCCTTGCAAGAACAGTCAAGGCAAGAAAGGCAACGATAGAGAGGGCAAGCCATAACCCAAGCACAGCCCTCTTGATCCTGAAGTTATCACTCATTATTCTGTCAGCCCCGTTGCCGTTCTCTCAACCAAGGGCGTAGTATGGCAGTATAGGTTGATCCATCCCCGGATGATTTCATCCTCATGGGGCGCTAGGTCAAAGAACTCAACCCCTATCCCTTCATCGGTTATTCTCATGATTTGTCCTTTGACTGTAACTGCCGCCTTCTCAAGTGGCGGCTTGAGCTTGATACGAATCAGGTCAAGGACCATGAAGCTGTGAGGGTCAAGGCAGTTGATGAATAAGCCATTTGAGCTCAAGTTTGATCCTGTGAATTGGCCTTGCCTGCCCCCGATAATAACAGGAATTATCAAGTCTATGCGAAGGGCATCGCGTCTGTCTTGGATCTCTTCCAAAATATTCCCTTTCCAGTACTGTCGGTCTTATCGGGGCCTGCTTTTCCAGAAAGCTGGAGTCGCTTTAAATAGGCCATAATACCAAGAGAAATAGAAAAAAGACTTCATCGTCACAGCTCCATTATACCTTGACATCTGGAGACCTAATAAGCGTCAGCACACCTTCTGTCATAAATACCGCTATAGCCGCCATAGTGATTTTAGCTTATGCAGTAGGTCCTTTTGTCGTTGATTGATGACATCAGGGGTCCATTCATCCTTTTGCAAGACCTGGGTGGTCAAAACAAAAGGTGAAATGCCTTTGCTGGTAGCAAAATACTTCTCTTTCTTCTTCTTGAAATCATAATTCTGTGCTTCGGCATTTTTTCTGCGAGATAACAAAGCCAAATTTCCGATCCGATGTACATACTTGGCCCGTTCTTCTTCGTTGGGAAACCAGTTTAGCCAAACACTTCCCTTATTAGGGTTTTGCGGAAGAACGTGTTCGACTGAGATGATTGGATAGTCATAAGTCGCTTCTCCCTGTGCTAGCGTTGAATCGAGACGAAGAAGGACATATTGCCTAATTCTTTTCATTAGATACAGATCTCCATTCAAAAATTCCACTATTTGACTACATTCAGCGGGACTTAATTGAAGGGGAGAGTCGGCAGTGTAGAGGTTGGTTTTTTCTTCTAGGGCCGTGAGAAGCTGCCTATATCGTTCAATGCGGTCATTGACATCTTTCCGCAAAATCATTAGCCCTGCAGCCAACCTTTCGAGGTCAGTGAAGAACTGTTTCAGTTTTTCGGGGAAGTGGCGATTTTGGGAGAGATAAAGAATAGCCGGTGGGACCCAGTCGAAATTGTCTATTTGGTTAAGCCATCGCAATAAGGAATTTACTCCTTCCGCGCCTTTATCGCTCTGATAGGTGGCCGTCTTTATGGTTTCAATAGAATCCGAATAGGGCTTGAGAACTTCGTCAATGAATTTAATAGGTTCTTTCTGTGGCTGAATAAGCTTGCGGAACTCGTTGAGGGCAGTCTCCCGCAATTTGGCCTTGAGGTAGATCATTCGGATATGGGCAAATAATTCTTGGAAAGTCTCTCGCCCTAAGTCTTCCTCTTCGTCCTCCCAAATCTTGGTGTACTTTTCTTGCTGTTCTTTAGGGATAGCCCCGATGATTTCTGCCTTCAGCAAATCAGTGAGCCGAAGGTCTAACCCTCGTGCATTCAGCACTGAGAAGATCCGATAGGCAGAATCGAGATCAGGAGTCGAAACCACAACCAAAAAACAACGTCGCATCAAGTATTGTAGAAGTCTAACAAGTTGTAATTCAGGTAGTTTTGTAAGGACATCTGCAAAATATTTTGCATTTGCCTGTATGTTCTTTTGACTGTCCGTCAGTTGCGTTCTTTCGAGTTGTAGAAGATCCTCTAGCCCATTTTCGTCCTGAATGTATTGACGGAAAAACACTTCATCGCGCTCACGCAATTTGAGGCGGTAGCGATTGGGGGTTCCTACAATTAGGTCGCCTTTCTCATAGATGAATTTCGTCAACTCAGTGGCATATTCGGCCTGGACTGCTGTTCGCAAAACTGCCAGAAGAATTGTCAATGTCGCTAATCGTTGTTGGCCGTCAACGATATCTGCCTCTGGAGAGTCTTCTCCTTTTATAAGCACTATACTACCCAAGAAATAGGGATTAGTTTCCTCTACAGCTTGTGAGCCATTCCCCAAGAAGCCCAACAAATCGGCAAGCAATTCACTCGCTTGATCCGTAGTCCATGCATAAGGTCGCTGATATGGTGGGATTTCAAAGGCAAAATCATTGTTGAAAATCTTAAATAAGGGCTTCTCTGTGGCATGTATTGTTACCGACATACAACGATCTCCATTTTTCTTAGCTGAGAGCAGGATAGTGGTTCATAACATGGTACCGCTCCAAGCAGATAAGCTGCCTAACGAGCCTGTATAAGTATTTTTCCACAACGTTCAAGCTCCCCGGCGGCAATGAAGCGCAGCGTAATTGCAGTCCGGTGGAGTGCCTTGGGCGACCTTGTCAATGATTTGTGTTCAACATTCACGGCCTGGCTGCTCTGGCCCGTCCAACCATTGGCAGGCCGACTGTTGCTGCAAACTCAGAATTGGGCATGTAGCCGTAGCGTTTACCTTGATGACCAATCATGTGAACCGTGTATGACCTTAGCGCATCGTGCTCGGGGGTCCCTTGGCGGTACAAGCGAAGCTCGTAGCTGCCCTCGCCTACTCGCGAAATCGCTGCGAGGTCTCCACCCACCGCAAGGCGCGAATACCGCAATGGACCTGTCCCAAGCCTGAAGTCGAGATTGTTTTCTGCCTCAAAGGTGACGCGGCATTGATCGTCTACTTGACCAAGGGCTACATAGTTCATCCGCACCAGACACGAATATGTCGCCTTGTGTCCGCGCACATTGCGGATGGTGAGAGGGGGGAAGAAATCGTAGCAGTCCTTGCTGAGCCAAAAGTACTGCGTTCCCATGCCTGCGGCGCTGCCGGGGGCCGCATTGATACGTGCGGTGTCCGAGTGACTCAAGCGCAGTATCATCGTAACCTCGTCGGTATCGTCGAGGACGATATCGGCGGCCTCCTCGTCATAGAGAAGCTGCCAGGCCGGGGCAGTGAGGTCTGCAAGGTCTGGGCGATAGAAGGCCCAGTTCTGAGCCAACATGTTGTCCATCATCGCCTGCCATGAGAAGTTCATGGCGGCCGTGGAGGTCGGCTCCAGCAGTAACGACATCTCAACGTTCTGGGACATGCCCGGCCCTGTAAAGTTGCCGGAGGTGACAACAAGCGATTCACCGCGTTTTGACTTCGTACCGTAGCACTTGGCGTGAAGCAGCCTCTTGCGGTTGATGATATGGACATCGGCGCCGCATCCCAGCATCTCCTTGACCACCTGCTTGCTCGTCAGCCTAGAGCTGGTGCTGCCGGCAAAGACCGCCACGATCTCACCGCCGCGGGCGCGGTGTTCCTTGAAGGTCTCAAAGAAGCGCACCCCGCCGTTGTAGTTCCCAAATCCTGAGACGACGAACATGGTTCCATCGCCAGGGGTGTGTTCTCGCACCCAAACCCGCTCCAAGATATTGACCAGACCCTTGCTGTGCCCGGTCGCGTACACGTTCGGGTGAAGGGTCAGCTCGTTCATGCCGCCCTCACGATCACCATGGCCTCTGCTGTCACGGCGTTGTCCATATGGTACCCATAGCGCTGGTAGGTTTGCAGCGGTATAGTTTCAGCGTGGGTCCAACCACACGAGATGGCAATCTCGGCAAGATGCTGGGGCGTGTTGATGTCAAACCGCTTGCCGCCCAGAACCGTGTGGTTACCGCCGACGATCAGCGCGAACGGCGCCCTGTCCCGCATCAATGGTCGTAATGCAGAAAACACTTGGGCCATGCCAACGAAGTACCTGTAGAGCAACAGTGGTACCGCCTGGCGCCTGAAACCATCACCAGCTCCAAGCGAGTTCTGAAGTACGCGGCAGTACTTCGCCTGAGCTTCTGGAAGCCCCGCTGAATTGACCAACAGTTGATCGAGCAGGGCTCGTTTCGATTGTCCTCCGCGTACCTCTCGGCTTCCGACAAGCTTGGCTTCAAGTGGCAGAATATCGGATGGTGGGATGAGGCCAAGCCAAACCAGGCTAAGCCGCTGTGTGTCAATGTAAGGCAGCGCTGTTGCGTAGGGCGGGCTGGTTAGCGCGCAGTCGAATTTCTCGGTGCAGCCGATATCTCTTGCCGTCACCTCACGGCTGTCGGCCAGGATGGCCCGGCTGATTGGTTTGGTCCCGCTGACGATCTGTTGCGCGTCTTCGAGCTTCTCGATGAACTGTGCCGCGGCTTCCTCGTAGGCTTCAATGAACGGCTTCTCTGGAAGAGGAGACTTCCTCCTCCGGATACGTAGATCGTTCGGATCTTGTAGAGAGTAGTCGCGTAGCAGGTTGCTGGCGATGGCCAGCAGCGGCGCCGATATTGGTGGGCCGAGTTCATCAATGGATAGCCTCAACCGCTCGATTGCGTCATAAACATCGGGCGTGAACCAGGACAGCAAGTATTCCTCGCGTGCCAGATTGCGCCCCTTCTTTGGAATCTTGATGCTGTGCCCTCGCTGGATGGACTTGGTCATGTCCGCACGTAGAACCGATGCGGGTACGCTGATCGCAGCCAGCTTAGCGTTTGCGATGAAAACGGCCAGTGGGTTGATGTCGGTTCCGAAGGCGTCGATGCCTAGATGAACGCATTCGAGCAGTGACGTTCCTGAACCACAGAAAGGGTCCAGCACCCGTGAACCGATTGGGATACCCAGGATGTTCAGGATCGCGCGGACGATCTGCGGGTTGAACTTCCCTTTGTATTCATGGAGACCGTGCGCCGAGTACCTTGTCGACTGACGGTTGGAACCGTTCCCGTTCACTCGCTCTAGGAGAGATTGCATCGTCGGCACGTAACGCTCACCGTCCGAAGCGCCTGCAAAATAGACAAGCCGACTCGCGAGTTCTGGGTCAAAGCCCCCTCGCAGTTTCAGGCCCTTGGATGTCTCCGAGATAGCAGCTTTGGGCAGTAAGGTCTTGACCTCCCGCTTTGCAAGCTCTATCTCATAGGGGAAATACTTATATGGATGTCGGATCAGTTCGACCATGTTCTAGTTCTTCTGCAAGACAAGCACTGTCTCGGTCTTGATGTTGGCGTGAGAGAGGTTGAACGACTTGCGGGTCGACAAGATCGGGCGCTCAATGCGAGCGATTGTGCTGAAACCGGCCTCTGCGGCGACGGCCTCGATGATGTTGGCGTTGTCGATGATTCGTCCATAGATCTTCGAGCGCCCGATGACGAAGCAGGCATAACCACGCTTCACCAGAACTTTTTCGATGAGCTTGAACGTGGTGCGCATCTGATCCCAAAAATGCCCTTCCGTGTGATGGTTGCGCTTAAAGAAGTGCGCCCGTGCTCCGATTTCTTGCTCTTTGACAGCCAGAGGGTCGAAACCGAGCCACCACATTCTGTACTTGTGGTACAGCCAATATTCGTAAGCGTTCGGATATGGCGGAGAAGTCACCACCAGCCCCACCTTGCCATCAAGCTCCTTTGGGTTCAAGGTCAGCGTGTTGGCTTCGATAACCTTTGCGGGTGCAAGTGACCAGTTTCGCGCTACAAGAGCTCTGTTTAGCTTGTCTACTGCACCAATAAAATGTGCGAAAACATTCTCGTGGCTGCCGTTCTTTTCGATCGCGGCATACCGCGTGTCGCTTTCCTGGTTTGAGACCCGGACCAAAATTGAGGATACCGCCAAGCGTAGGGCGTTATACGTAGCGATGTCCTCTATACCCTTTAACTCTTCGAGTAGCGCGACAATGGCGGTCTGTACGTCCGTCTTGAACCAGTGATCGACGTTTGGGATTTCCACTTTCCGCTTGACGCGACTCCTTGACGCAGCGGTAACTATGCCTCTAGCCGATTCGGTCAAATTCTCGGGCATGACTCCTGTCTTCACCTGAGAGATAAGGCAGGCGATTGGGTTGAGGTCCACTCCCACAGAGGAGAGTCCTAGCCGTTGAGCTTCTATCAGCGTTGTCCCGCTACCGGCGAAGGGGTCAAAAACCAAAGTTCCACATGGACACGCGAGCGTTCGCATCAAAGCACTCGGTATTTCCCCGATAAACTTCGCTGGGTAGGGATGGACTGCCTCGATCTCGTGCGGGCGCTCACGATCTGCAAAGCTCCAGTCAATGCTGTAGAGGCGTTCACAGATATCGCTCACGTCTATGTGCCGCTTTACGGCGTCTACTGTCATAGGTATTTCACTATCGCATCGCAGCATCTATTGTCGCCCAACGACGCTTTTCAGCGGGTGCGTGCCTCTTGCGCTCCGCTGCAAAAGCATGGTTATAATATATTTTCTCTAATGCAAGGAGGCTGTGGAGCCACATCCATTAATAGAGGTTTCACAAAAGGCATCTCATCCCATGTTTTACCATCTAAAATTCTTCCAGCCTTCTTCTTATTTACACCTCCCCACTGTTTAAAGAAGAAAGGAATGTTTGATTTTTCACATTCATTCTTAATATCCAAGACCCAACTCTTTTCCATGGGCCGAGCTTTAGGCCCCGATTCACCACCGACTATTGCCCAGTCGATTCCACTCAGCTCAAGAGATGGTATTGGGCCTAATAATGGTTCAAAGGATATGAATTTTACAAATGCATTGGTTTCTATTAAATCATGTATTCGGTGTAAATATTCAGAATTTTCAACACTTACGCCCATCCATATATTCTTTGACCATTCTAAAAAACTACTTGGAAGAATTGTGTATTTCTAACTCATAGCAATAAGACTGCCACATTGTCAACGGAATAGCAGGAATGATTTATCGCTGCCTCGAAATAGAATCCCTCTTAGAAAAGAAACCCCAGTATCTATTCGTTTGGCCCTTTCCTGTTTCCTATCCTGGTCTGAATTCCCGCGACAACAAAAAAGAGCACCACAAAACCTATCGACACAAGAAGGCATATTTCCATGTCTGAAAAGCTCATACAGAACTCCCTCCTTGCTCTTGGTCTTCCTCTGTTTCAGAAGGGTTCTCAACAGAAGGTTTGGGCTCGTTAACCGGAAGCAGCATGAGAAGCCAGGTTATGGCTATCAAGCAACCTACACCGGCATAGAAGAAAGGATAGAGACTTGCCTTCCCCGTAACAGAGATGATGATGCCGGTCGTTATCACGAAGGTAATCAAAACTGAAACCGAAAAGATATTCCCGATTCTCTCTAATCGTTTTCTGCAACTGTTGTTTTTCATTATTAAATCGGCGCTGTGAGCTTTGATAGGCAGTCTTTAATCAGCGCCTCCTCCTTTCACTTTCTAATTACTTACTCGAAGGATGTTTGGTTAGAAATTTTGAAGGATATTTTTATAAATGAAAACTGCGAGGATGATTGAAAAGACAAATCCGATGGCATACTCGACCAAACTGCCTGTCCGGAAATCAACCGGTGAGCGGTATCTCTTCGGGTTCGGCCAGAAGAAGGCAATCCCCTCTGTTGTAAGCCAGTCGGCAAAGATATGGCTTGAGTACCCTACAAGAAAGGCAAAACATCCCAATGTCCAGACAGGACGTAGAAAGCTTAGTATTCCGCATATTGCCAAGACGAGAAGGCAGGCCTTAAAGGAATGCGTAAATCCTCGATGGCCGGCCTTTGATGATATGAAAATGGAAACCGGAAGCATGCGCCGTCCCAGGCCGCTATAAGGTGTATCAATATCAGGGAGTAAGCTTGCCAGGGCCGCCAAGGAAGCCGGCAGCCCTATTGTGGCAAGATCTGCTGAGGTGAAAAGACGTGCGAGGCCAAGATAGGAAAAAGTTCCTATCAAGGCGTGGTTGAAGCCCAACATTAATCAAAAAAAGGCTTGCTCATATTTTTGCTTCCGATAGGCTCGATAGGATACCATCCGCTGCCGGCGTCAAAGTGTTTATTATTGGTAGACGCTTGGCTGTTATCTGACTTACCAGCCCAAATAGAATATATCATAAGGATGTAGCAACCTACAGCGATTCCATAATAAATTATGTCAAATATGAGATCATTAGGCATACCGTACTCAATGTGCCTAAATTTGATTTGAATCGAGCCACCTACCATAGCAAGAAAAACTATGGTCATAAAAATGGTTTTACCGATACGGGCGCTCTTTGTCATGGTTTGTCTCCTTTCATCTCTCTCTGCAGGTTCAGGACCCCTTCCGTTAGGGAAGGGCAAATAAAAGCTCTTCCTATTTGTTAATTACTTCCATCGTACTTCTGCAGCAAATATTGCCTTCTATTATTTTTTTGTTTCTTTCCCTTCTAGTTCCATTTTGCCCTTGAATGCTTCATTTTAACTTCTTCTTGCGCCTCTTTCCCTTTCTTAAGATTATCTTCAACTGCCGCTTTTGTGTCTCCTGTGGGATCCTGCCCAACTTGGTTGGGTTGATATTTGCTTCCAGGCGATTTCAAATCTCCTTGCATCTCTTGTTCTTTGGCCTCGGTTTGCTTCTTGAGTTCCTCACCCGAATCAAGTTTCTGCATTACAATTTTACCTGTTTCACCATATAGGAATGTCTCGATAGCTTGATCAACTATTGGGGCCATCTTTTCTTTGGCCTCCTTAAATCTTTCTGTATCGCGCTCGGTGTTGAGGTCTTGGATCACTCTAGCAGCTCCTTCTGCACCCCCAAATTCTTTTATAGCCATTCCGTATACCAAGGGATCGAGTTTTTCCTGAATCTTGCTTCCCTCCTGTCTTGCTTTCTTGAAAGTCTCGGAAGCTGCCTGTTCATGGGATAAGGCAGTCGAATACTCCTGAGCTTTAGTTGCGGTATCCTGAAGGGCTGTGCTGACCTTTTCAGCCTTTGCCTTCGTGAAGGTATCACCATGCCTTGCGGCATAGTCAGTTGCGCTGGATACGGCATCCTGCCATCTTTTGGCGGCAGAGGTGGCGTCCCTATTGAGATCGCTTTTTTCGTTTAGCCATGTCCTACCTGCTGAATATGTCCCGACTAGTTTGCCACCAACATCTATTCCCAGTGACGATAATATTCCTGAATTTAGGCCCAGAGTTGTTGCAAACGCCGCATTCGCTTCCTGTTTATCAATGGTTCTACCTCCTACGCTTTTAGATACCTCATTCATCTCACCTGCGGCCTTTTCGACTGCCTGCCTTTTTTGGAGGCCCTCCCCGCTCTGGAAGATGTCGCTGTGCTGCATGGCACCTGTGAAATCACTGGCAGATTGCCAATAACCCTGTACGGCGTTACTCAGGCCCTCTCTTGCGCCTTCAGACTTCTTATGGGCCTCCTGAAAGTGCTGTTCGGCCATCATGGTAGTCCTGCTTTCCATCATCGGAGAGAGATTACCAAGAGCTGTTGCCGTAAATTTGGTA
>JBGSUA010000163.1:0-25761 GCA_041753575.1 Desulfatiglandaceae bacterium | reverse complement strand
CCCTGCTCCACCGCCTCCTGGAAGCTTCCGCCCGCTATAACCACATCCTGTCCAAGTTCAGCGAAGATAATTGCAAGCCCTGTGTCCTGGCAAATAGGGATCCTTTCCTTTCTTGCGATCTCGGCGTTTTCAATCAGCTTGTTGATTATCTCTTTGCCCACGGGGGATTGCTCTTTTTCAAGAGCCGCCCTGAAGGCAGTGGTTACGTCTGTGCCAAGTTCGTAGTTGGCCTTAATGGCGGCCTCCTTCACTGCAGTGCTTATGACCTTAGTTGAAATCTGCCTCATGCCGGCCTCCGATATGGTTTGACAATTTGTAATGAGATACTAAAAGATAGATATCAAAAGACGACAAGGACTATACAAAAGTTTCGCAGGCTAAGCAATGAAAACAAGGCCGACCATTCTTATAACCAATGACGACGGTATCCATGCCGAGGGCATATTGACGCTCAGTCAGGCCCTCAAATCCGACTATGAAGTCCACGTAGTAGCCCCTGAGGCAGAGATGAGCGCCGTAGGGCACGCCATCACCCTGAGTTCACCCCTCAGGGTACATAAGGTGGAGAAGGAAGGCGCATTCTTCGGTTATGCGGTTGTGGGAACCCCCGCCGACTGTGTCAAGATCGCCATCCAGGAGCTTCTTCCCCGTGTTCCGGACGTGGTGCTTTCCGGCATAAACCTGGGGGCCAACTTAGGGGTGAACGTGCTTTACTCGGGAACTGTTTCAGCAGCCACGGAAGGGGCCTTTCTGGGGGTTCCATCAGCCGCTATTTCCCTTGCAACCCTGAAAGATCCGGACTTTACGTTCGCGGCTGAATTCTCAAGATCACTTGTTCGTTTCATGCTGGATAAAGGCCTGAAAAAGGGTACGGCCCTCAACGTAAACATACCTGCCGTTTCAGCCGATCAGATTAAGGGGATCTGTTTCACTCGTCAGGGGACAGCCCGCTTTGAGGAGCATTTTGAGAGGCGTACCGATCCCAGGGGAAAGGTCTACTATTGGCTTACGGGTGAAACACCTGTTGAAAACGGTGGTTCTGACACCGACTCGGCGGCCTTGAGAGAAAATAAGGTAAGCATTACTCCCATCTTCTACGACCTTACCTGTCACGATGAGCTTGCTCGCCTTCAGGCGGGCTGCAGATCATCTTTTTTTTCATGATGCTCCCTGAAACCAAAAATGACCTTCCAGCAAACATAAATAGATAATGCAAAAAAAGATACATCCCTTGCAACAGTCCACATATCGGCAGGGCCGTCCGAGCTGTCGGTTGAAAAACATCCGCAGCTAACATCAAGACCTCTTATGAGATTAAATACAAGGGCGCTCATAAAGGTAAAAAGCAAGAGCGTGCTCAAGGTTGCCGCGCCGGGCAGCAGAATGCCAGTCACAAGGCAGATCCCTATCAGCAGCTCAAGCCATGGCAAGACCATTGCTGTAATGTTTACAAGGACATCAGGCAGTAATCTATAGTTATAAACCGCCTCCGCGAAGGCCTGCGGATGGAGTATCTTGTCGTAGCAAGCATACAAAAATACGGCTCCCAGAAAAACGCGGCCGGCAGTAAAGATTCTAGATTTCATAGGTTATCCTGTCTTTTCAACCGGAAGTTGAGCGCTCCTCCAGATGGTCCAGCCGTTTAAGAGCACCCTCACATTCGCAAAGCCCATCTCCTTTAAGAAAACGGCCAGACTGTGGCTCAGGTCGCAGGCATCTCCATCGCAGTAAGTGACAATGGTCTTGTCCGGTTCAAGGCGACCGGATACCTCTGTAAAATATGTCTCCACTTCTTGCCAGGGAAGACTAAGGGCACCCTTGATGTGACCCTCCTCATACTGCTCTCTTGATCTTGCGTCAACAAAGGAAACAGCCTCCTTTTCAAAGAGCGCCCTTGCCTCTTCAAGGGAGACAACGATGCTCACACCCTCCCTGTCAGTGAAGCGCCTTTCTGGCGACCAGTCCCCTCTCAGGGATATCCCGTCAGCCCTCAGGAGATTGAAACAGCTTCCGAGCGCAACAGCGGCAAGGGCAAGCAACGGGGCCTGCCACGCCAGGCCTTTCAAGTAACGACTCCCTGATCTCATTTTGCGATTGTGGAGATGAAGTCCCTCGCGATGTCTCCCCTGAGGTATTCAGCAAGGCCGACAAGCCCGTCTTCCAGGTACCTTGCGCGGAATCCCTTTTCCCTCAGATAGGCCATAACGAGGATGGCCCTGTCCTTGTGAGGACAGGCGGTTACTATAATCTTGTCCTTTGGTATCTCTTTAAGGCGTGCGGGAAGCTCATTTATAGGAATGTGGAGTCCAAAGCCCATGCGCCAAGCGGCAGTCTCCTCCTTGAAGCGTATATCCACGAGCTGAACCTTTGCTTCAATGATACCCTTTACCAGGGCAGGGCTGTTTATCTTCATCTCTTTTCTTGCAGCATAGTCAAAACCCGTAATATAGGTTTCCAACTCTGTTCCCTGGCCGAGGGCCGCGCTCGCGAAGAACCCGCAAGGAACCAGTGTCAGAAGCAGTAAAAGATATGTTACATATTTCATTTTCCGAGCAATCCTTTAGTCGAAATTAAATCCTGCAAGATAAGCATTAAGCTTTTGCCCGGCATCGTCCTTTAGTTCAGGGCACTGCCGCGCTCCCCTTCCCCCTTCAACGACTTGGGCCGCAAACACCATGCATGTGGGGAGTCCGCATTTTTTACAGTTTGTCTTGGGCAGCAGCTTCAAGACCTCTATAAGCCTGGGCTTTGTCTTTCCCGTATAGGAAGGTGTTATGGAATCTCTCTTCTCCCATGCGTCGTTGATCTCATTCTTTAGCCATTCGAGAATGGGATCCGCCTCCTCTGCGTCACGAAGGGCGTTTACGGCTATCTCTTTAGCGGCTACCTTAATGATCTTTCCCTGATGGTGAAACATCACCTGAGGAGGGTCCATGAAAAACTGAGTTCCGCCCAAGACGGCGTTGAGATAGGGCAGGGCCTCCCTAACATCCTCCTTGAGATGCGCTACGCAGTGAACCGATTGAAAGCTTGGATTGCACTCAGGCCGGAAGATCTCTTTGCTAGTAAATCCTGAAAGCATCATCTCTAAACCTCCTCTAAAATACCTGCCGCCGCGCTGCCTTCCCCCTGTCCAAGGAGGGTTAGGATCTCCCGGGAGCATCACCTGCCCCGGGGATTTGTCTCCCTGCAGCGGCCATGGTGCAGGCCTCTGTGGCCTTCTTTATTCCTTCCAGCGCTGTCGTGCCGCGCCCTTTCGCCGCGAGAATATCACCTTTAGTTACCTCCGAGCAGTAACATACGAGTTCGCTATCGGGGGCATCGGAGATATCTTCGGTAAAGGGAAGTGCAGCGCGGTTGAGACTGAGTTTGTTTTTGTTCTCTAACAAGAGGAAAAATGCCCAGATGCAAGGCTCGTGCAGTCTCGAGGAATGAGGTGTACTTAGAAGTACGCCACAGTGACGAGGAACGAGCGAAACGAAGCATATGGGCGTTTTTCAACAGCCTGCTAATCCACTGCGGCATATTCTATGTATATGCTGACAGTCCTGTTTAATGCCCTCCCTTCGGGAAGGGCATTGTCATACAAAGGATCATAGGGGCCAACACCCGTGACAGTGATCCCTTCCGCAGGTTTCATGCCCATCTTTTTCAACTGTGAATGAACTGCCTTGGCCCTTCGTTCGGATAGGGCGAGATTCACATCCTCGGGGCCTGTTGTATCAGTATGACCTATGATCTTAACCTCAGCCCGGGGGAGCGAATTAAATCTATTGACGATTCGCTCGGCTATCATCTCGTTTCTTCCAGAGATCCTGTCGCTTCCGAAGTCAAAGAGGATGAGGGCGTAGCTCTCCTGAACCCTGTAACCTATTTTCTGGGCCTTACGGGTTTCGGTTGCAGTAAAGCTAACATTGCACCTGGAGGTAGAGCTGTGTTTGTATATGTTTCCCTTTCGGTCAATAAGTTCAACATCTGCTACGATTGCCTTTTGAGCCGCTATTTTCTTAAGGCCCAGCTCTTTGAGATTTAGTGTCAAATGATCAGGGGGCTCCCCAGTGCCTGATAGAGAGGTTAAATTGGCTCCATCCTCTCCGTTTATTGACAGCCGCCATCTTTCTATACCGTAACCGGCCGCCATTTGAGTAATGACCTTCAGCTCCTTTAGGGGTGAGACATATTCAACATAGGTGCTGGGTATGCTGTCCAGTATCTCAGGAAAATTAGATAATATCTCGACTCTCCTGTTTTCTGCCCGGCCTTCCTCATGCCTGCTGGGGCTGGGGGCAGCGGGCAACCCTCTCGCCTCAACAGTCATCCTTGATGATGATATGCCCCAGATAACCTCGAGATAGCCCTTGACTGCCGAGGCACGCTCCCTGGAGATATCCATTCTGCCTTTCTCATCCAGGAAGTCCGCGTTGCATCCGACAAGTCTGATGGAGGTCTGTGGATTCTCCCTGAGGCGTTTGCCTATGATATTGAGAATGTGCCGGTGCTTTTCCATGCCGCCTTCTAAGCGGTCAAAGGAAAAGGACTCGGTTTCCGCACGGTCTTTGAAGAGGAGATAGCGATCTGGCATTCGGGTCTCCGCAGCTTCAAAGAACACGTAGTTGAGCATGGGAGAACTCTCAATCGTGGTAATCTCCTCAACGGTAATTTCTGAGGGCTCAAACGCGGCGGCGGCGGCAGGTGCTTCTATGAAACTCTTGACCGCATCGAGTCTTGATGATGAGACTTGAATGGCAGGTGCTGATGTTTCAAATAAATCATCATTACCGTCGGTTATCCTTATGTTGCCCTGAAGTTCTGAGAGATAAACCAATTGGTTCCACTCAATATCGGCCAGAGGAAAGAGATAAAAGGGCTGCAATTCGCCCGTGCCCTTTTGTGTTGCCAGAACCTTATCCTTTGCTCTTATTGTGATCTCCCAGGAAGAGATCCCGTTGGGCGCATCTATCCTCGGTCTCACTTCAAGGACGTCGGCACCGTTTTTCTCCCGCACGCTCAGAGCGGGGATTGGCACGGCCGCGGAGGCTGATTCGATGTTAAGTTCCACCCTCTGATTCTCAGCAGGCCCCTCAAGGAGTGAATCGGAGGCCGGATTCAGCGGCAGACCCCTTGCTTCCAGTCTCAAGCGGGCGGGATCAATCTCCCAGATGTCTCTCAGATAAGTCCTTATTGCGTCCGCTCTGGCAAGAGAAAGCGACTCCATACCCTTTTCATATTTTTCTCCTGATGTGCATCCAACGATTCGAAGGCTGTAAGAAGGATTCCTCTTGAGGCGGCTCCCAACAATATTGAGTATATTGAAATGACGATCTTTAAGATTTCTTAAGGCCTTTTCGTCAAAAAAGGCCGTATGGGCCTTGGTGGGGAAAATCTTATATGCGGCAGGGAAATCGCTTTTACCAGGGCCGAAGAAGACATAGAGGGGAAGTAGGTTGCCGTCCAGGAGCGTGAGGGCCTCGAGTTCTATTCTTGCCGGCTCGACCGATAACGCTCCCCTGGGGGGATCTGAAAGCCTGAAGCTTACAACGTATCGCTGAAGCAGCGTCGAGGAAAGCGCCTTAAATATCGGGACCAGTTCCGCCGCGGAACGGGCCTTCCAGATGGACCCTCCCAGCGACTCTGTAAAACCGGTCAGGAATGCATCGGTACCCTCCTGCGGCATATAGTCAACGCCGTAGGCAGAAAGTCCGGATGATGCTTCGGCCATTTTCAAGATATCCTCTCTGCCTATCTTGCTGTTGAGGTCTTCTCCATCTGAAAAAACCATGAGGAACTTATTCTGCTTTTCAGGCGCCTGTCCCGCGAGATGTATCCCTGCAGCAAGTGCTTCATAGAGGTATGTGCTGTCTGTGAGGCCTTTTTCATAACCTGCCCTGATAAAGTTCATAAGAGCTTCTTTGTCATTTGAGCGGAAAGTCTTTACCCGGAGGGGGCGGCCGCTGAGCGCCATTTCTGACTTATTGCTGAAAATGATCAGATAAACGTCGTCAATGGGCCTTAGCAGACCAAAGAACTCCTTTAACGCTTGGAGGAGCGGCTCAACTGCCTGCCTTTGTTTCATGGAATAGGAATTATCAAGCACCATAAAGAGATTAAGCGGCACCTCCTTATTTATCTCAAGGGGCTCCACTGAAATCACCCTTGCCTTCTTCAGGCCTGACATTATCTGAAGATCCTTAGGGAGTAATCCTTTGATGGGATTTCCCTTAGAGTCTTTTACTGAGAGAAGGACCTTATTTTCTTCAAGGTCCTGATATGTTGCAGTTGCATCCTTGTCTTGAACGATGATCTTAAGTTCGTCCGCTCCCGCTATGGAAGCAATGGCAAGGGGAAAAAATGCGAGAAAGAATAAACCTAGAAGCGCTCTCTTCATAGCGACCTCCTTGAAATAGTGCCGAATATTGCGGCTTTCTTAGCTATACGACTGTAGGTAAGCAACTTTAAGGTGTCAAGCCCCAATAAGCGGTCTCAGGAGGTGGTAAGAATAGGAAATGCGCAGTATGACGGGCTGGAAGACCAATTTCAAATGATTCCTTTTCTGTAGTCATGTTGACAGGGAAAGGCCAGTGATGTTAAATTCCTTAATGTTTTGAAGCAGAAAAGATGACTGGATAAATTATGCCGAGACTTCTGAACCTTTTCGAAGAAAGGCGTTGACGATGAGGATTAAAGCCAATGGAAGGAAGATTCTTCAAGGTAAAGACCACCGATGAGGTAATATCCATTCTGGAGAGTTTCCAGCCGCTGGAGGAGGAATTCGTGGCGCTGGAACAGGGTCTGGGCAGGGTTTTGAGCAGAGACATCTTCTCTCCTGAGGATATGCCTTGTTTTTCAAGATCTTCCGTGGATGGCTTTGCCGTGCGTGCAAGGGATACCTTTGGCGCGACCGAGGCAATGCCTTCCCTGTTTGAGATAACCGGAGAGGTCTTGATGGGAGAGGCCCCGGAGGGGATGGTCTGGTCAGGAGCAGCCTGGAAGATACCAACTGGCGGAATGATCCCTGAAGGCTCGGACGCAGTGGTAATGCTTGAGCACTCGCAGAAATTAGACGACAGGACAATTGAGATATCGCGACCGGTTTCTCCCCTTGAAAACGTCATATCGCGCGGGGATGATCTTTCCAGGGATGCCCTTATATTGAGCAATGGAAGAAGACTGAGGAGCCAGGACCTGGGCGTTCTCGCAGGTGTTGGGGTTTTGAGGGTCCCGGTTACCAGGAGGCCTAAGGTGGCGGTGATCTCGACGGGTGATGAGATAGTCCCTATCGGCAAGACCCCCGGGCCCGGTCAGGTTCGTGACATAAACAGGATGACCCTTTGCTCATTTTGTCTTAGCGCGGGGGCGGAGCCGCTTGCAATGGGCATAATCCCGGACCGCTTCGAAAATCTTCTTAAAGCGGTTCAAGGCGCAATCAGTGCGGCCGACATGGTATGGATTTCGGGCGGAAGCTCTGTGGGCGCGAGGGATCTGACACTGAAAGTTTTTGAATCAATGCCTAACTTTGAACTCCTTGTGCACGGTATTTCCATAAGCCCCGGCAAGCCGACCATTATCGCCAGATCAGGTGGCAAGGCCCTTGTAGGACTGCCGGGTCATGTAGCGTCCGCCCTTGTGGTGGCTGAGGTCTTTATGGGAAGACTTATCGCGCGTTTATCGGGAGAGGCGTCAAGGGGAATGCCCAGACCGTTTGAAGCCGTTCTTTCCCGAAACGTGGAGTCGGCACCCGGCAGGGAGGACTACATAAGGGTGAAGCTTGTTGAAAAAGGCGGCCGGACTTTTGCCGAGCCTGTATTTGCGAAATCAGGCCTGATATCAAGCCTCGTTGTATCAGATGGCCTTGTAAAAATAGATATGAACTGCGAGGGGCTGTATGAGGGCGAAAAAGTGCTTGTGTATCCATTTGCGACGGAGCTGGGAGGTCTGAGGGATCTGACTTTGCCTGAAGCGGGCTTAACAGCCCGTTGAAAAACAGCCTGCTAATAGGAGCGTGATGAAAAGAAACGTGTATCTATCCATGAAGTCCCTTGGGGAGGCAAGGAGTCTCTTCCTTGATGCCCCGAGGAAAAGGCGGCTTACGGATGCAGAAACCGTAAAGATAGAAGATGCTCTTGGCCGCGTGACCGCTGAACCGGTTTTCGCCCGCTTTTCTTCGCCTTCTTACCATTGTGCCGCAATGGACGGAATAGCTGTAAGGGCGGATGAGACATTCGGGACGACCGAGCGAAGTCCAAAGCTACTCAGGATCGAAAAGGATTTCCTATGGGTTAATACCGGCCAGGCTATGCCGGATCACTTTGATGCGGTTGTGATGGTAGAAAAGGTTCAACAAATTGGGGAGGATCAGCTTGAAATACGCGCCCCTGTCTACCCCTGGCAGAATGTGAGAAAGGTGGGAGAAGATATCGTTGCGACACAGCTTCTCTTGCCTCAGAATCACAGGGTCAGACCTTTTGACCTTGGCGCGCTCGCGGGAGCGGGAGTCTTGAAGGTGCCTGTGAGGAAAAGACCTCGCGTCGCAATTATCCCGACAGGGTCTGAATTGGTCTCCAGGGATGAAGTGGGAGAAGGTTTCCATCCGGGTGCGGGCAGAATAATAGAATACAATTGTCTCATGCTGGCCGGCCTTGTGACAATGTGCAGCGGGCTGCCGGAGGTCTTCAGCATAGTTCCCGACAATGAAGAGAAGATACGATCAGTTATCATCAAGGCCCTGGGATCAGACCCTGACCTGATAATCGTGAACGCCGGATCATCCGCCGGCACCAGAGACTACACTGTTCATATCCTAAAGGAACTTGGTCAGGTGCTGGTCCACGGCGTTGCGATAATGCCGGGGAAGCCTACCATACTTTCAATGATTCAGGGCATACCGGTTATAGGAAACCCTGGATATCCGGTATCTTCAACTATCTCTTTCAATCAGTTCGCGCGCCCCCTCCTATGGATGATGCAGGGTCTGCCGCCTCCCGCTATACCTTCAGTCAAGGTCAGGCCCACCAGGGATATTGCCTCCAGACTTGGGATTGAGGAGTTTGTGAGGGTTAACATAGGGAGGGTGGGAGGCAGATATGTAGCTACCCCCCTTCCAAGGGCAGCGGGGTCTATAACATCCCTTACAAGGGCTGAGGGAATAATGCGGATTCCTTCACTTTCGGAGGGCATATCGCAGGACGAAGAGGTCGAGGCCGAACTCCTCGTGGAAGAAGAGGATCTCAAAAATACCATCGTTATTGTGGGAAGTCACGACATCACCCTCGACATCCTTGGGGATGAAATAAGAAGGGCGGCCCCTAAGCTGAGGGTTTCTTCAGGGAATGTGGGAAGCCTTGGAGGGCTCCTTGCCCTGAGAAAGGGGGCATGCCACATGGCCGGCTCTCATCTCCTCGATACCGAAACCGGGCAATACAATATCTCTTACGTGAGAAAGTATCTCAGCTCGGCATTGATATTTCACCTTGTTTTGAGGGATCAGGGATTGATAATTGCCAAAGGAAATCCCAAAGGTATAGAAGGCATAGAGGATCTCCAGCGCAGTGATGTCACGTTGGTCAACCGGCAGGCCGGCTCAGGCACCAGAGTGCTGCTTGATTACAAACTGAAACAGGCAGGGATAGACCCGGCTGCTCTTAGGGGTTATGGCCATGAGGAATTCACCCACATGGCGGTTGCCGTAGATGTACTGAGCGGTGCCGCAGACTGCGGCATGGGAATACTAGCCGCGGCAAAGGCGCTGGAATTGGACTTTATCCCGATGGTCCAGGAACAGTACGATCTGGTGATACTCAAGGCAATGCTGGAGGAAAGCTTTATCATGACGGCACTTGAGATTATAGGCTCTGAGAGATTCCGGGCCAGGGTGACAGCCCTCGGCGGCTATGACGCGTCCAAAAGCGGAGAACTTTGGAAAGAGGTAGGGAATAAATAGGATTCATGGATTCGAAGAAATACCTTGATAAAAAGCCAGCGGTTGTGTGTTTTGTTGGTTCCTCCGGCTCAGGAAAGACAACATTTCTTGAAAAACTTATCCCGGCCCTCAAGAACCTCGGGTTCAAAGTGGGAACCATTAAACACCACCTTGGCAAACTGGCACTTGATCAACCTGGTAAAGACAGTTTTAGACACAGGCTGGCCGGCGCGGATGCAAGTATCATCGCAACCCCTGGCGAAATAGGCTTGGTTATGAGCGTTGAGCAGTACCCGGAGGTGGATGGTCTGCTCCATCTACTCAAGGAAGTTGATATTGTCTTATGCGAGGGTTACAAACACGCCGGTTATCCTAAAATAGAGGTTTTCAGGGAGGATTTGCTTCGGCTTCCTACTTGCAAAGGGGACCGTTTCCTGATAGCAATTGTGGCTGACTCAGAAGAAGATTGTGGGGTTCCGCGCTTTTCAACATATGACCCACAGGGTTTAGCCTGTTTTCTTGCAGATCATATTGAAAGCCTGCGGCCTCAGTGAGGCGCGGGGATTTATTAACCTGCCTATTGAGTGGGAATAATTAGAAGATTAGATCAGGGCAGTGATGCCCGCTTTTTATTTTGAGAGGGAATTAGATGACATCTTCTGTATCTTTTTTTTCGTCGGATCTATTTGGATCCTCTTTCTTTGGAAATGATATACTGCAACTTCTATTCCATGCAGGGCCCATGGTCAAGTTTATCCTACTGATTCTTATGGGCTTTTCGGTTGTGTCATGGGCTATAATATTCATGAAGCTGAGGTTGTTTCGAAGGGCCAGCAGGGAAAACGCCACGTTTTTGGAACTCTTTTCTCAGATACGCGATCTGAAACAGTTGAACGAGTCCAGCCAGAGCCTTCATTTCAGCCCGGTTGCCAATCTGTTCAGATCAGGTAACGCTGAATTTTTGAGGCTAAAGAGCATTCAATCCTCGATGGATCAATCCGGAAGGCCGGGCGCAGAAACCGAAAAGGATACATGGTCTCAGCAGGCCTTTATGGAAAACCTCATAAGATCTATGCGAAAGGCGACAATAGACCAGGTGGACCGGTTGGAGAGATCTATCAGTTTCCTGGCCACAACCGGCAACACGGCGCCGTTCATCGGCCTTTTTGGAACCGTGTGGGGCATCATGGACGCTTTCAGAGGTATTGGAGTAAAAGGGGCGGCAAGCCTTGCCGTAGTTGCTCCCGGCATATCAGAGGCGTTGGTGGCTACTGCCGCGGGACTGGCAGCGGCAATCCCGGCTGTTGTGGCCTATAATTATTTCAGCCACAGGGCCACCGGATTGCGGGCCGAGATGGACATATTCGCCTCTGATTTCCTGAGTACCGCTGAGAGGCAGTTGTACAAGAAGCACCTTTCCGGAAAGGCTGCCTAGAGAGGCATTCATGCAACAGATGGGCGGAAGTAATAGGTTGATGTCCGAAATCAATGTCACGCCGTTTGTGGACGTGATGCTGGTGTTGCTTATTATATTCATGGTAACGGCCCCCATGATGCTTCAGGGGGTTGAGGTAACCCTGCCTAAGACTGCTACAAAGCATCTCAAGACCCGGGAGGACCCACTTGTCGTTACGGTGAGCAAGAAACAGGAAATATTCCTTGAAAGCCAGGCCGTAGAGATGAAAGACTTGGAGGAGAAGATTCGGAAGGTCTTTGAATACCGCAGGGAAAAGGAGGTGCTCTTGAGAGCGGATGAAAGCGTTCCCTATGGTTTGGTCATCAAGGTGGTATCAAGGATCAAGCAGGCCGGGATAGACAAGCTGGGGATGGTCACCGAACCGGTTGAGTGAGGCTCCATCTAATGCATAGATCACTCAGTCCTTTAAGCGCAGGGGGTGAGATCCGTTTACGAAGGATGATAGGCCTTTCAGCAGCCCTTCATGCGGCAGCCTTCTTATTGCTTATGAGCGCCCCGGGATACGGGCCGTCAAGGAGTATATCGGGCCAGATCTATGAGGTAAACCTCGTTGATTTTTCTTCAGTCCCTGCCAAAGCATCATCAGGACAGTCCTCTCCTCAACCCGTGAAAGATTCCTCTCCTGTGCGCCGGGAAGAGCAGGCAAAGAGAATCGCTGAGCCGATCGCCGTCAAGGAAAAACCGGTTACATTGGCCAAGAAGGTGATTGAGTCCCCGAAGGCAGAAAAGCCCAAGGTTGCTCCTTCCAAATTGATTGATGATGCGCTTTCAAGGATCGAAAAGAAGGTTGAGGAAGATCAGAAGAGGGCAAAAGAGAAGGATGCGCTTTCAAAGGCAGTATCTAAAATAGGGGAAGAGGTAAGAAAGGCTGGAGAAGGAGTACCGGCAGGCGGCGCTGCGGGAGGAGCGCTGCAGGGAGTTGCCATAAGGATATATCAGGTTCAGGTTGCCAACCTGATAAAGCGAAACTGGTCTTTCCCGGCCGCCCATCTGGACCCCCGGACAAAAAGGGAACTGGAGGCAGTGGTCATGGTTACGGTCAGGAGCGATGGGACTATTGTCAGTTCCCGTTTCTCCATGCGATCTCCCAGCCCGGTTTTTGACGAATCGGCGATGCGGGCCATTGATCGCTCAAATCCTCTTCCTTCATTCCCTGAGGGTTATCAAATGACCATGGACGAATTTGAAATAAAGTTTAATCTTGAAGAACTTGACAACAATTGAGGGAGGAATCATATCGTATGAGAGGGTCATTGTTTTCTCTCATTTTTTTTTGTTTGATTTTGTTGGGAGCCGGGAGTAGCCATGCCCGTATCTTCATTGATATCAACGCCCCATTTGCCAAGAAATTTGCCGTGGCGGTCCCTGACTTTCGAAATGCGAGTCCTCAGTCCGGCGCGCCTGAGCTTGCAGTCGGACTTGCCCAGATCATTAACAATGACCTTGATCTTAGCGGATATTTCGCTCCCATGGACAAGGGCGCTTTTCTTGAAGGCAGCAACGCGGCGGAAGATACGGTGAATTTCAAGAGCTGGTCAGTGATAGGAGCTGAACTTCTTGTCAAGGCTTCATACACCTGTGTCGGCCAGAGCCTTGAAGTGGATCTGAAACTCTACGATGTTTACTGGGGAAGGCAGATACTCGGGAAAAGGGTCCTGGGAGAGACACGTCGCCACAGGGATCTTATGCATAGGCTGTCAAATGACATAATCCGTCTCCTTACCGGTTCAGACGGTATCACTATGACCAGGCTTGCCTTTGTGGCTGACGCTACCAAAAACAAGGAGGTGTATCTCAGCGACTACGACGGCTACAACGCGGATCGGCTTACCTCGGATAAGAGTATTGTGCTGTCGCCCAGGTGGTCGCCGGACGGCAAGAGGATCATCTATAATTCCTATAAGGACGATAAGGGACCTAAGCTCTACATGAGGGATCTCCATACAGGAGCCGTGAAGACGATATCGGGCAGGCCGGGGCTTAACATAGGCGCCACATGGTCGCCGGATGGAACAAGGGTAGCTCTGACTCTTACTGAAAAGGGCAATTCCGATATATTTCTTATTGATCTTAATGGGAACATTGTTAAACAATTGACCGACCACTGGGCGATAGATGTCTCCCCCGCCTTTTCCCCTGACGGCTCAAAGATGGCCTTCGTATCGAATCGGGCTGGGGGTACGCCCCAGATTTATGTAATGACTGTTTCCGATGGAAGCCTTGAGAGGATAACCTTTGAAAGCAAGTACTGCACGTCTCCTTCTTGGTCATCGCGTAATCGGATCGCCTTTGCGGCGCAGTCCAATGGTGGTCTTGACATCTATACAATAGCGCCGGATGGAAGCCAACTGCGCCGGGTTACATCCGGAACAGGAAATAATGAAGATCCATGCTGGTCCCCTGACGGCAGGTATATTGTCTTCAGCAGCAACAGAACCGGGCGCTATCATCTTTTTGTGACTAATGAAACAGGAGACAATCAGAGGATGATCACCAACTTGCCGGGTAATCAGACGGCCCCTTCCTGGACTCATTGATGGCCGAGCCGATCGAGCTGTTATATGAAAGGTATTATATACCCCTTGAAAATTAGCAAAGAGTGTGTTATGAAATTCCCATTTCCCTTCGGGAAGCGGATCTTCCAATTGTTATAGGAAGAATATATTGACTGTCTTAAGTTATGAAAAATTAGGAGGAAGAGAGTATGTCGAAACGTTTTTCAGATGTGTGCATGATGTTGGCTTTTCTCGGATTGTTCTTGTTTTTGGGATCTTCTTGCGCCAAGAAGCAGGTTCAGGTATCAGAACCGCCTAAACCTGCCCCGGTGCAGGAGGAGGTAAAGAAGGCCGCCCCAACTGATGTTGAGGATGCCGCGACAAAGGAAGCTAAGCTTCGTGCCGAAAAAGAGCAGCAGCATGAAAAGTTGAGAAGGTCATTTGAGGCTGAAAGCATTTACTTTGATTTCGATAAGTTCGAAATTAAGTCTGATGCAAAGGCAACCCTTCAGAAAAAGGCCGAATTTCTTGCAGCTAATACTCGCTATAATCTTCGTATAGAGGGTCATTGCGATGAGAGAGGCACAAACGAATACAACCTGGCCCTCGGCGAGAGGAGAGCCAATGCGGCCAAGGAGTTTTTGACTGCGCTGGGAGTTGCGCCGGCCAGAATAACCACCATCTCTTATGGCGAGGAGAGACCAGCGGTACAGGGCGCCAACGAGGATTCTTGGTCAAAGAACCGCCGCGACGAATTCAAGCTCATATATTAGGTGAGATGCAATAAAGCGGCTTGGCTTTGGTAAGCCAGCCGGGACATTTATTGTTTCACAAACCAAGTGGGGCCGACCTTGTCCGGGGTCGGCCTTTTTATCCCGGAGGGACAGTGAAAATGCAGTTGTTTAGTCTAAGGAAAAATCTCTCATGCGGCCTGGCAGCGGCTTTTTTCTTGCTGCTGCTGTCATCCTGCGTAACCACACAGCAGGATGTCATGTACCTGAATGACCAGATAAAGGCCCTCAATGATCAGATGGCTAGGGCCAATGAGAGGGTCAGTGTTGTTCAGAGCGCGCAGGAATCTTTGGAAAAAAAGGGCTTAAGCAGTGCCGGCTCGGATGTGGCCGCCCTCAGAAAAGAAATGAAGTCTGAACTCTTATCTGCCAAGGCCGAGATAAGAGATCTTTCCAGCAAGGTGGAGGATAACCGCACCATCGTCAAGAGGGCCGTAGAGAGGGATACGACAGGCGAGGATGCAGCGAAGACCGGTTTGGTGGACCTATCCAATCGTGTCGCAAAATTAGAAGCCAAAATCGTGGAATTGGAAAACAGGCAGGGAAGCTCCACAGTAAGTTCGGCCAAAAAGGCCCCTTCACAGGTTTCTCCTGCGCCGAAGGACAGCATGCAGGCTGTGGAGGCTCCTCAGCGGGCGCCGGAAGCAGCCAAGGTTGACCCGGCTGAAAAGAAGGCCTATGACGATGCCTACTCACTTTATAGCAGAAAGATGTACAAGGAGGCAGTTGCCGCCTTTAAGTCCTTTACAGGCAAGTACCCGTCATCACCGCTCGGGGACAATGCCTTCTTCTGGCTGGGTGAGTCCTACTTCGGCGCCAAGGAGTACGAGCAGGCCATTCTGGCCTATCAGGAAGTGATAAAGAAGTATCCCAACGGTAACAAGGTGCCGAACGCGATGCTTCACCAGGCATTTGCATTCAGCGAGATTAAGGACAGCGTGAGCGCGAAGGTCCTTCTGAGAAGGCTGATAGAGAAGTATCCCACCTCCAGCGAGGCCTCCATAGCCAAGAGAAAACTTCAGACCATCAAGTAAGTACCCCGGTACAGGGCCTGATGTTAAAAAATCGGGCGGGCGCCTCCTGGCCCCGCCCTCTCTGTCTCCAAAAACGCCACTTCCAAAAAACCGACAGATCTAACAGATAAATACCTTGACCGGTAGCCTGGTAATGAGTCTTGCGCCTGAATCAGTTATGAGAACCACGCTTTCTATACCGGCTATGAACTCCCCTGTAAAAACAATCTTCGGCTCGAGTGCGAAGATCATCCCCGGCCTCAGGATGTCCTCTTTACCCGAGGCAATGAAGGGAGGCTCAATCAACTCAAGGCCTATCCCATGGGCCACGAACTGGACCCTGTAATCGGGCGGCCCCAGGTAGTTTTCCCCGTATCCAAGATCAGTCGCGACTCCCAGAGAAAATTGAAATAGCTCGCCGGAAGAAACTCCCGGCTGCATATTTTCTATTATCCGATCATGAATTTCTATGGCAGCCTCCGCGGCATTCTTTGCCTTCTCATTCATGGCCCCGATTGAAAACATGCGCGTTTCGTCCAGATGGTAACCATTCAGGACTACTCCCAGGTCTGCCATGACAGGCTCGCCCTCCTGGATGGGCCTCAGGCCGGCGCCGCAGGGAAATGCGGCGGATGTTCCTTCTCCGCTTGCCGGCGCGTCAAGAAGTCCTACCATTCCCCCGCTCTTTCCCCCAAGGATGTGCCAGAAATATCCCTCAGTTTGAAAATCCCTTACCCGCAGTTTGCCGGCATGTCCGATTTTTCTCGCGAATGACTCCGTATCCGCCGCCAGCTCCATCTCGCTTATGCCCGGCCGTATTATCTCTCCCAGATGTCGAAAGACTTTCTCACTGAGGAAAGCGGTCTTCTCCATCTGCTCTATCTCCCATTGTGATTTTCTTGATCGCAGCTTCAAGATTATGTCGGATGCGTCAACAAGGCGTGTTTGAGGGAAAAGCTTCTTGTAGAAGGAGTAGGAATTGACCGGCATGACATCAAGTTCAAGCCCCAGGGTCTCAGGGATCTTTCCAAAGAAATCGGATATAAGGCCGGTTATCTCCTTTATGGATTTTATCTCAATAATGTTTCTGAGCGTGGATTCATCCTTTGCCCTGGGATAATATTTCCTGACCATAAGGAGAGGCTCACCCTCGGCCGGTATGAAAAGGAAGGAGTTTTGAGCGGTCCCAGAAAAATAGAAGAGATCAACCCGTTGAATGAGCAAAATCGCTGGAATCCTTGTATCCTTTAGCTCCGCCTGAAGCGAGCGGATACGCAGGTCAATCTCCGAGGAGGGAACTCTGAATTGGGCGCAGGTATCAGTCATAGAAAAAGGCGCTGAGTCTCATGTTCAGCATTCCCGTTCATTATTCCCATAACTTCGGGAGAAAATCAAACTCATTCAACCGGGATTGAGGTATTTGAGATAGCCGAAGATGTCCTGTTCCAGTTGCCGCGCCTTGGCAGGGTCGGTATATTCAGCCGGCAGGACCTCACGCCACCTGGGAAAGGAAACAAGGGCCTTCGAGAAAGGCATAAGTTTGTTTTTTGGCATTGTCATAATGCCTGTGTAAGAAACAATAAATATTATTTTAAGCTGCTTCTTGATTGAAACGGGACATGGACTTGGCAAGGCAGTCGCAAGGTAAGCTATCAGAATGACAATGGGAATTAATCTTGACAGCCTTAATACCCCTTGGCTATGATACTACAGCCTAAGTATTACTTTGGAGAATTACTTTGCTGGCCTGCGTGCTTGGCCTGTTAATACAGTTCAGCGATCCGCTCCGCGTTCTGCACGAATGGCCGTCTGACGTATAGCGCGGGCGTGGGGCAATGTTTAATTCATCCGGGAGGTTCGACCATGCGCCAGATATGGATTGTGACGTGCCTTGCGGCAATCATTCTCGTGGGCCAAGCGATCGCGGCTGACCGGGCACAGAAGCCGGGAACTGCTGAGAGCAAGGCGGGGGTATTGGAGCAGAACGCAGCGGCCGAGGGCAGCAAGGAGCTGCCTTCTCCATCCGAGATCATCACGAAGCCTGAAGCGCAGGCGGTCGATCCGGTCGGCAAAGAGCCCTTGGACGATGCGATCACCTGTCTTTCACGCACCATCTACTGGGAGACGAGGGGCGAGGGGGCTGCCGGTATGGAAGCAGTAGCCAATGTTGTTATGAACCGGTTGGGCCATGAGGGCTTTCCAAACACGATTTGTGAAGTTGTCAGGCAAGGTCGCGAGCAGGGTGCCTGCCAGTTCTCGTGGTGGTGCGATGGCCGTTCGGATGACGCAGAGGAGAATGAATCCTACGCGATCGCCAAGGAGGTAGCTCGAAAAGCTCTGAACCGGCAACTAACGGACCGAACCGGTGGCGCATTGTATTTCCACCAGCGAAAAGTAACCCCCAGTTGGTCCACGGAATACATCAAGACGGTCGAGGTCGGCGAGCATGTCTTCTACAAGCCTCGCGGCGGCGAGGCAAAATAGGGCACATGCATTCTGCCAGACTTCGTTTGCGTATAATAAACCCATGAAATCAGACTATGCTAACAGGCTGTAATAAAACAGTTACATCTATGGAAAAGGTTTGTTTGATGCCAAATATTGATCTTTGGTTTGAAATGTGATTTTCTCAAAATGCACGCTATCATGCCCGAGGAGGAGGCCTCAAAGAGTATCAAAGGCATCCACCGGACTGCTTTTAGCCACCAGTGATGCTTGCCGTTCGGTGACAAGTTATGATGAAATTGAGTGATCTAGGTTTTGGCTACTGGTTTGAAGCACATGTCGATGACATCCGCCACGATGATCAAGGCATCGCACGCGTATCAGCAGTTGACCGAAATTCCTACATTATCAGGAATGAACTCATAGAGATTCCTGCTGAACTTGCGGGGAAGTTCTATTTCCATGTTGAGTCATCGGTTGAGCTGCCATGTGTCGGCGATTGGGTCACCGTGCAGTATCACAATGATGATACCTCAGCAATCATCCATGGGGTCTTTCCACGAAGGACGTTTTTACGCCGAAAGCGTGCCGGCGTAGAAATGGACTACCAGATGATTGCAGCCAACATTGATGTCGCTTTCATTGTCCAGTCATGTCACTTTGACTTTAATCTTCCTAGACTGAATCGGTATTTAGTAATGGCTGCTGACGGACATGTTGAGCCGATTGTCATTCTTGCCAAGACGGACTTGATCTCCCACGATGAGCTGCAACAGAAGCTTGCGGCTATTATACAGGTCGGCATCACGACCAGGGTTATTGCACTCAGTAACATAACCGGCTCAGGATTTGACGAATTCCACCAGGTATTAATACCGGGTCGAACATATTGCCTGCTTGGGTCTTCCGGAGTCGGCAAGACTACACTGATCAATCATCTGATTGGACGGGATGATCTTGATATTAAAGCTGTCAGTGGAACAGGAGAAGGCACACACACAACAGCGCGTCGGCAACTCATTGTTCTTGATAAAGGCGCTATGTTCATTGATACACCTGGAATGAGAGAATTAGGCCTTCTGGGCGCCAGTGAAGGAGTAAACAAAGGGTTTGAAGATATTATTGAGCTTTCCATGGCTTGTCGCTATGCCGATTGCAGCCATACTCAGGAATCAGACTGCGCGGTTCTTGCTGCACTTACAAACGGCGAGTTGAGTGAAGAGCGCTATTCTAGTTATTTGAAACTCAGGAAAGAATCAGAGCACTATGAGATGTCGTATCTGGGCAAACGTAAAAAGGACAGGGCATTCGGACGCTTCATTAAGACAGCAAAGAAGAATATGAAAAGATGAATGACCTGCACCGAACGGCTCCAGCAGGCGCGGCGGAACCGCCGCGCCTGCTGACCCTCCGAGTTGAAAAATAATTGACCGCTGGTATATTTATGGTATAATAAATATACTATACAATTTGAATTTGATCCCGCCAAAAGCAATTGCAACAGGAAAAAGCATGGCATCGACTTTTACGAAGTTCAGGCATTATGGAATGATGCGGACTTTATTGAGATTCCATTGAAGACTATTGACGAACCAAGGTTTTTAGTGATCGGAAAGCTTTCAGACAAGCACTGGTCGGCAATTATTACGTATCGAAGCGAAAAAGTCCGGATTATATCAGTGCGGCGATCCAGAAAAGAGGAGGTTGAGATATATGAAAGCTAAGGAACTTGACAGAAAATTTGATGAAGGTGAGGACATCTCCAAATTTCTTGATATTAAAAAGGCAAAGAGGCCCGGACAGGAACAGAAACGGGTGAATGTTGATTTTCCTTTATGGATGATTCAGTTATTGGATAAAGAAGCAAAACGGTTAGGCGTACCCCGACAATCTATCATCAAAGTATGGGTAGCCGAGCGTCTTGAAAGAGCATCGTACACCTGATGCTAACAAATCACTCCACAGGGTGAGGCGAAACGCCCCGCCGCGCCCGTGAGTTAAGGCGTTACCCGTAAAGATGATTATGCAATCTATAGTCGCATATTGCAACGCATAGATATGAAATGCTAACATGTTGCATTATCGTTTGGAGGAATAATTATGGCTAATGCGGTTAGAATATCTGAAGAACTTGTAGATGAGGCAAAAAGATATGGGCGCATAGACCATAGGTCTTTGGCTGGTCAGATTGAGCACTGGGCTCGCATGGGCAAATGTGCCGAAGAGAATCCTGATTTGCCATATTCCCTCATTAAGGAAATCCTCATCGGGCTGGACGAATTGGAAAATGGCGAGAAAGCTGAGTATAGATTCGGATAGACCGTTATGAAAATTTTTCAGTCAAGGTCATTTGAGAAGAAAGTAAAAAAAATGTCTATACCCGAAAAGGAGTTGTTGGATCGAGAAATAAAGAAAATATCAGAAGCCCCCGGCACTGGGGAAGAAAAGAAGGGTGACCTGAGAGGCGTATTCGTACACAGGTTCAAACTCAAAACAAAACAGTATTTGCTCTCTTATCGAAAGGTTGGCGCTGATTTGGAGCTTGTTATGATTGGGCTTCATGAGAATTACTATCGAGACTTGAAGAGCCGATAGTGCGGGTAATCACTTCATGCACCTGATCGTGCGAATAGCACGCCCCAGGTGATGTTGGCGTTCGTGCGACGCTAAGTGCCGGGAATAAAGATAAAGAGCTGAATTGAAAAAAAAATAAATACCCGCCACCAAAATGACCCAGCGTCCTTGCCGGGCGCAAGAGAACGAGAATCGGAAGTCGGAAAAGATGAATCAGACCCCGGAACAGATTGCACGAGATGCCATTGACAAGCAACTTGTCGGCTGTGGCTGGGTCGTTCAGGATCATAAGAAAATCAATCTTCAGGAAAGCGCCGGTGTCGCGGTTCGGGAATATAGAACTGATGTCGGACCCGCTGATTATGTGCTCTTTTTGGACGGCAAACCTGTCGGGGTTGTTGAGGCCAAGCGAAAAGAGGAAGGAGAAAAACTATCGGACCATGAAGATCAGGCCGAAGGATACGCCGGCGCCAAATTAAAATACCTGAACAATGAAAAACTGCCTTTCGTGTACCTGAGCACCGGCACCGTCACCAGGATAACAGATTTCCATGATCCGAAACCCAGAGCAAGAACGGTGTTTTCGTTTCATCGCCCTGAAACCATCCGGGAGTGGCTGAAAAAACCGAAATCACTCAGAGCATCACTGCTGGACCTGAATGATCTGCCGACTGCCGGATTGAGAGATTGCCAGATCAACGCCATTACCCGACTGGAAAAATCATTCAAGAACTGCAAACCGCGCGCCCTGATACAAATGGCGACCGGTTCGGGTAAAACATATACGGCCATCACCTTTGTATATCGGCTTCTAAAATACACCCAGGCAAAACGGATACTGTTTCTGGTGGATACCAGGAACCTGGGTGAACAGGCCGAACAGGAATTCATGTCCTATTTGCCCAATGATGATAACCGGAAATTTACCGAGCTCTATGGGGTCTGCCGCCTCAAATCCAGAAACATCCCTGGTGATAACCATGTATATATCAGCACCATCCAGCGGCTTTATGCCGTTCTAAAAGGGCAGGAGCTGGAAGAGAGCGCGGAAGAAGAAAACCCGAACGAACGATGGCAGCCAAAAGAGGTCCCGCCGGTGGAATACAATGAAAAGCTTCCGCCGGAATACTTTGATTTCATCGTGATTGATGAATGCCACCGCAGTATCTACAACCTGTGGATGCAGGTGCTGGACTATTTTGACGCATTTCAGGTGGGACTCACCGCCACGCCGGACAAGAGAACCTTTTCTTACTTTCAGCAGAATATGGTTTCTGAATATTCCCATGAAATGGCGGTGGCTGATGGCGTCAATGTGGGATATGACGTCTATCTGATAGAAACGCGAATCTCCAAACAGGGGGCGACCCTCTGGAAAGGAGCGTACATCGAACACCGGGAACGCCTGTCCCGAAAAAGGAGGCTGGAATTGCAGGATGAGGACGAGGTCTATTCATCCCGACAGTTGGATAAGGACATTGTGAATCCGAATCAGATACGAATGGTCATCCGGTCGTTCAAGGAGCACCTGCCGGAAATCTTCCCCGACCGATTTGATAAAGACGGGGCCTTTGAGGTTCCCAAGACCCTTATCTTCGCCAAGACCGACAGCCACGCCGATGATATCATCGAGATTGTGCGTGAAGAATTCAACGAAGAAAACCGCTTCTGCAAGAAGATTACCTATAAGGCTGAGGAAGACCCAAAATCAGTGCTGGCGCAGTTCCGCAACGACTATCATCCGCGCATTGCGGTAACCGTGGATATGATCGCCACCGGAACCGACGTAAAACCCCTGGAGTGCCTTGTGTTCATGCGCGATGTGAAAAGCCGCAACTACTTTGAGCAGATGAAGGGCAGGGGCACGCGGGTCATTCATTTTGATGATTTGAAAAAGGTATCCCCTTCGGCAAAAATTACAAAAGACCATTTTGTCATTGTGGATGCCATAGGCGTTACCCAAAGCCTGAAGACCGACAGCCGGCCCCTGGAGAAAAAGCCGGGCATCCCGCTCAAAGACCTGCTGGGCGCAATCGCCGTGGGCGCGAGAGGTGAAGAGCTTTTCACCTCCCTGGCAAATCGGATGACACGTCTTGATAAACAGATCACCGAAAAAGAGCGCGCCAAATTTGAGGAGAAAACCGGGGGAATCAGCGTTTCACAGGCAGTAAAAGATCTGCTCAATGCCTATAATCCCGACACCCTGGAAGATCTGCGGGAAAAGGTGGCACAGGAGATGGCCGGGGCCGCGCCGCTGGACAAAGAGAAGAAATACAAAGAACTGGAAAGCGACTTGCAGAACAAAGCGGCATCGGTCTTTACCGGCGAAGTAAATGAATACATCGAAAATGTCCGAAAGATTCACGAGCAGAAGATTGACATTCTTAATCCCGATGAAGTGGTTAATGTGGGCTGGGATAAGAGCTTTAAGGAGAAAGCCGGCGAAACCGTCAACGCATTCAAGGAGTGGATTGAAACCCGCAAAGACGAGATGATTGCCTTGCAGATCTTTTACGGCCAGCCGTTTCGTCGGCGTGAACTCACGTTTACCATGATAAAAGAGCTGGTGGAAAGCCTTGTCGCGGATAAACCCGCCCTGGCCCCTGTGCATGTGTGGCGCGCCTACGAGCATTTGGAAAGCGTGAGCGGCCGTCCGAAAAACGAGATGGTGGCCCTGGTGGCATTGATCCGCCGGGTGGCGGGCATTGATACTGCACTAACCCCGTTTGATAAAACCGTGGACAAGAACTTTCAGCGGTGGCTGTTTAAAAAGCAGGCCGGCACCCTGAAGTTTACCAAAGACCAGATGGAGTGGCTCTATATGCTCAAAGACCAGATCGCCACCTCGGTGCATGTCGATTTGGATGACCTCGATTACACCCCCTTTGACGCGGACGGCGGCCGGGGCCGGATGTTTCAGTTGTTCGGGGAGAGCATGAATACGATTATTGATGAATTAAACGAAGCATTGGCGGCGTAGGATGAGATCAGAACTCAAGGAATTGATCGCAGCGGGCGAAGGCTATCGTCTGGAATTTAAGGAATCTCCGGACAAATCCCTTCTGGAAGCGGTCTGCGCCTTTGCCAATTCAGGCGGCGGGAAAATTCTCATCGGCGTCCGGGATGACGGCGCTGTCAAGGGCTGCCCTACCGATAACAAAAGCCGGTCCGTCCTTCAGGATACCCTGCGCGGATTACAGCCGAATCTGAATATCCATGTGACGGTTCTTGCGGTTGACCGGCAATCGGTATTTATCGTGGATGTTCCCGAAGGAAAAGATAAACCCTATGCCTGTTCCAAAGGTTTTTATATTCGAAACGGCGCGAATTCCCAAAAGCTGACCCGAAACGAAATCCTTGAGTTCTTTCAAAAGGAAGGCCGAATCCGCTTTGATGAATTGGGTAACGAAAGGGCGGTGTTTGAAAACGATTTTGACGAACGGGCATTTGACGCATTTTTAACATCCGCCGGAATCAGCAAAACCATTGATAAAATATCTTTGCTTAAGAATCTCAATTGTTTAACCGATGACGGCAAGCTGACCAACGCCGGGGTCTTATTTTTCGCCAAAGACATTGATTTTTTGATCAACCACGCCATTGTTGTCTGCGTCCTGTTTAAGGGCACGCAAAAAATCCATATCCTCGACAAGAAGGATTTCAAGGGCAACATCTTAGATAACATCAACAACGCGGTGCTCTTTGTTCAGCGCCACACCAATGTGGAATATATCATTAAAACCCTACGCAGGCAGGAGGTGCCCGACATTCCCGAAGTAGCGCTCCGGGAAACGATCATCAACGCCGTCTGCCACCGGGATTATTTTGATAAGAGCGCCAATGTCCTGATCGAGGTGTTTGATGATCGCGTGGTCATCTCCAATCCAGGCGGTTTGCCCGGAGGGTTGAAACCCGAGGATTTCGGAACAAAAAGTGTCGCCCGCAACCAGCTCATCGCCTCCCTTCTGCACCGAATTGATTTTATTGAGAAAGTAGGAACAGGAATCAGCCGGATCAGGGAAGCCGTCAGGGAAAACGGCAAATCAACGGTGGAGTTTTCTTACAACGAGTTCTTTACGGTAACCTATCACCGAAGCAGGAAAGAACCGGATGGCGGATTAAATGAGGGATTAACGCCCGGTGAGGGAATTTCGGAGAAAAATGATGGAAGTTCCCAGAAAGCTTCGGAGAAAACCGAAAATGTCGGAGAAAGTTCACAGAGAAGTGAGGGATTAAGTGAGGGATTAAAATCCTTACTCCAAACAATAAAAGAAAAACCGGGAGTTCAGGCTGTTCAACTTTCCACCATACTTCATCGGCCCATTAAAACATTGGAGCGACAAATTAAAACACTGGTGGGAAAAGGATATATTGAGCGTGTAGGCAGCAGAAAAACGGGCGGGTATCGAGTGAGGTCTGGAATTGGCGGTGTGGGATGAGTGAGATGAAGGAGGTGCCGGGGGGGTGGGAAGTTGGCAAACTTCATGATATTGGTGACATAGTCTCCGGTGGCACACCCTCAACAAGTATCCCTGAATATTGGAACGGAGAAATAAACTGGATTTCTCCGGTCGATCTATCAGGCTATCGTGACAAAATGATCTTCAAAGGAGGCAAGTCCATCACTTCATTTGGGCTTGCAAAATCTTCAGCCAAACTAATGCCTCAAGGTTCTGTTTTATTTTCATCAAGGGCTCCTATCGGATATGTTGCAATTGCTGGGAATGAGTTATGCACCAATCAAGGATTTAAAAGTGTTATCCCATACAAATGTATCCATAATGAATTTTTGTATTATTTTTTAAAATCCGCAAAAAAACAGGCAGTTGATTTAGCGAGCGGAACAACATTTAAAGAAATTTCATCCACTAATTTTTCTAAGCTACAAATTCCGATCCCCCCGATCCCCGAACAACACCGCATTGTCGCCAAAATAGAAGAACTGTTCAGCAGCCTGGATAAAGGCATCGAAAGCCTCAAGACCGCCCAGGCCCAGCTTAAAACCTACCGCCAGGCAGTGTTGAAATGGGCCTTTGAAGGGAAACTGACG
>JBGSUA010000162.1:0-5956 GCA_041753575.1 Desulfatiglandaceae bacterium | reverse complement strand
CATCATGCTGGGCGGAGCGCCTGTTACAAGGGATACCGCGGGGCTCTTCGGAGCGGACGGGTATGCGGAGTCTGCCGGAAACGCAGTGCAGGAAGCCATCAAGATGATCAGCCGCTTAAGGGAGATGCAGCAGAAATAGATTCATCTCCATCCATGCACTAGGGAGCAGACATTGACTAAAGCTGAGATTAATTCGGGTATATGCGGTTTTATAACGCTGGTTGAGGCTACTATGGACGGAAAAGTCTGTAAACTAGCCATAAGAAGCGACTGTAAAGCGATTCAGAAGTTGGCAGAGGAACTTATCCAGGTAAATCCACTCCAGGAAATTTCATTCCGCAGAGCGGTGCCACAGACTATCCAGTTGGGTATGAAAAACTGTCCGCATGCAGCCTGCTCAGTCCCTATCGGCATCATCAAAGCCATTGAAGTGGAAGCAGGCTTGGCACTTCCGGCTGATGTAACCATCAAAGTGGGCAGATCCCAGCCTTAACTGTTTGAATTGGAAGTTGGTGGTTAAGAAAGGGGCGAGTTGTCTATGTCTTGTTACTTCAGAGGGTGAAGGAAATCGAGCCTAGGCCCTCATCCTAGAGAAAGCGTTGAGGGCAATGAGTTGGGTAACGACTGCCCTTCCCTCTCAGGAAGGAAAAGTCCCGTAGCAAGACGAACTGCTGCCGATCTTTATCCTGACAGAGATTCGTATGGCGAGTTCATCTTCCTGAAAGATTCTACCAAGGCCGATATCCTTAAGCATAAGGTTTCAATCGATCATCGTAGTAGTATTGACTGGTTGGTGCGAGACGTTCTGTGGGTAGGGCGCCCATAATCTGGGATTATTCTACCTGACTCTATGACAATTGGGTATTACGCTATTTGAGGAGACAATTTTGATGGATGAGCGATATCATAATGCGATCGATAAGGCAGCAGCACTGGCGTTTACTTACGAGGAAACTTATTACGGTTGCAGCCAAACAACCTTAGCAGCCCTAATTGAAGCCTTTGGAGTAGGCAATCAGGACCTTCTTCGTGCTTCAACATGTCTTGCGGGCGGCGTGGCACTTCATGGAAAAGTCTGTGGAGTTCTCACTGCTGGCATGATGATGATCGGGTACCTTGTGGGAAGAGATGATCTCCAGATGTTTCAGCAGTACCAGCGCGCTATCGATCTTGGTAAGCTCCTTTACCAGCGGTTTGAGGAAAAGTTTGGGTCGGTGGAGTGTCCGGAGATTCAGAAGTTGAAGTTAGGAAAGTCCTTCAATCTGCTCAATCAGAATGAACGCGACGAACTGCACAAACTTATGGCTGAAAGAGGTGATGGATGTCAGGCTGTAGCCCGCGATGGGGCGCGAATAGCCGCAGAGTTGATAGTAGATATATTGGAGCAGGGGCCTCCTATGGCAAGGATGCTCATTAAGAGATGATGACAAACTAGGGTGTGTTTCCGGCAGTTGTGCGTAGCTGAAAAATATCCCATGGCGTGGCGGAGATCAAGTTGCTTTCCGAGCCCTCATTGCCGTTGAGGTTTCAGGGACACAGAAGCGCCATTGCCCGGCGATCTGATGTCGGGTTCTTATCCGGCTCTGCTGTATAATCCATTTCAGGGCACCCGGCGGTAAGCCCCTTTTAAGAACGCCTCCCAGCATACTTCGGGGTTATGAAGGGGGACTTTGTAGTTCCAGAGCAGATAGTTCTCAGGAGCCCTCTTTAGATCAGAGGCACTCTTGAGAAGTATTCCCCCCTGAAAGAAAGAACTGAGGTCATGCTGTGCATTTTCATCGGCTATCTACCCCTCTAGCCCATGAGAACCGAACGCTGAATCATCCGTGAACACAGCTTATCCCACTACTCTTACATTGATCTACTCAAATTCTTGTTTTTTCACGATGCTGAGTTGATGTCCTTATATCCGGCAGGAAAGCTGCCAGAAGCCCAAGAAGCGGCAGGAAAGCACACATCCGATAGACAAAATCTATACCGTAGGCATCTGCCAACATACCTAGAACAGCAGCCCCAATACCGGCCATACCAAAGGCCAGTCCGAAAAACATCCCCGAAACCATCCCAACCTTTCCCGGAAACAGTTCCTGAGCGAAAACCAGAATTGCTGGAAAAGCGGAGGCCAGTCCAAGCCCAATCACGAATGTCAGACGACCTGTCCAGGCCAGATTGGCGTAAGGCAAAATTAACGTAAAAGGAGCAACCCCCAGAATAGACATCCAGATTACCCGCTTTCGGCCGATACGATCCCCAAGGGGGCCACCCAGAATAGTCCCCAAGGCTATACCAAGGAGAAACACAAACAGGTGAATCTGGGCGGATTGCACCGAAAGGTGGAATTTGCTGATCAGGTAAAATATCAAGTAGCTGTTCATGCTTGAAAGATAAAAGAATTTCGAGAAGATCAGCAGCAGCAAAATAAGCACCGCCCACACCGCTCTATGGGCAGGAATCTCCGACTGGATAGCCACTCTCTTTATAACCGGCCTGTTTCCAGGGGATTGCCTCTGCTTGTACCAAACGCCGATACGCCATAAGATCAGTATGGCGATCATGGCAATCAGCGAAAACCAGGAAAGACTCTGCCTGCCTTGAGGGATAACGATTAAGGCAGCCAGTAATGGCCCCATTGCAGAACCGCCATTTCCGCCGACCTGGAAGATAGACTGTGCCAGGCCATAACGCCCGCCAGATGCCATTCTAGCAACTCTAGCCGATTCCGGATGGAAGATTGACGAACCCATTCCCACCAGTGCCGCTGCCATTAGCAATATCGAATAATTCGGCGCGAACCCGAGTCCGATCAGGCCGGTAAGTGTGCACCCCATGCCAATTGATAAAGAAAAGGGTTTAGGATGGTGATCTGTATACAGCCCGACTACAGGCTGTAACATTGATGCCGTGATCTGGTATGTCAGAGTTATCAAGCCGACTTGTGTGAAACTCAGGGAAAACTCTTCCTTTAGAAGAGGATATATCGCCGGAATCAGGGACTGTAGGAGGTCGTTTAGAAAATGAGAAAGGCCTATAGCCCCTAACACCTTAAGGCCGATACGCTCAGTATCTATGGTTCGTGGACAGGCCGTATTAAAAGTGTTTTCCATTATGGGTTGTCTATATACCCCGAAGCTCATCAATCAGTTCTTTATGCCTTCAAAACGTACAATCAGCAAAAATTGAAGAGTTATTATCTTATAATGCTTCTATCTTAATAAATGGGAGAAAAATACGTTTACATCCTCCCCGCCGCAACCTGGGGGAGTCCCCATAACGGTAAATCAAATGGCCGGTATAGATGGGAACCAAGCCCTTGCTCGGCAAGGTATCCCAGTCAGGAAGGCTTTTCCTTGTTCACATAGTCTCGCCCGTCTGGCCTTGGGGCAGGAATCTTCCCATCACCTCCAGGAAGAATTGGAATCATACAAAGAAGCTTCATTGGTGCCCCGCCAAGGTTTTTCATCTGGTGAGGTTCATCCGGCGGAACGTAAACAGTGTCACCTTCTCTGAGCCTTGTTTCCTTACCTTTTTCATCAACGATAGCTGCTTCCCCCTCCAAAATGAAGAATTCATTATCTTCAAGGTGCGCATGATACGAGGTATAACCGTAAGGCTCAAATTCCATCATTCTCATCGCAAAGTTTTTACATCCGTCGGATTTCGTCCATAGGAAGCGCTGATTCATCCCCTTGAATCCTTCCTTTGCACTCAAGACTCCTCCAACATCGGTCCAGTGTTTCTTTTTCATTTTCTGCTCCTATAATGTCTAATCCAAAAATAAAGAAAGCCCTTATAAAATAATATTGTCTGGAGTTCAAGAAAGCCGTGGGTCCTTATCCTATTAAGCCCAGAAGGCATTATGTGGGCGGACGGGTCAAAACCCCGCTGCCTGGCCGTCCTTTCTATGATCCGAGGCAGCGCAGTATCCATCTTCAAGGACCATAATAATCTGCGCTCCCCCAAAAACATGCCTTGGAGTCAGATGGGTCAACCTGTGGCCCCTAGTCTCAAGCCCCCGAAGAATGGAATCATCAAAACCTTCTTCAACCCCTATGCTCCCATCCGGGAAAAGGTGCCAGCGGGGAGCATCCGAGGCAGCCTGAGGGTTCATCCCCTGACAAAGAATCCTCACCATCATCTGTACATGCCCCTGAGGTTGCATCTGCGCGCCCATTACTCCAAATGCCATAACCGGAGTCCCATCCTTCATTGCAAAGCCAGGAATTATGGTGTGAAATGGCCTCTTGCCACCACCGACCTGGTTTGGGTGACCCTCCCTCAAATTGAATCCACACCCGCGATTTTGAAGAGCGATCCCTGTCCCAGGTATTACTATCCCCGATCCAAACCCGAAATAATTTGACTGGATGAGGGATACCATCATTCCGTCCTTGTCCGCTGCAGCAAGATACACAGTCCCCCCTCCATAAGGGACTTGAGCATGATCAGTTCTCACTCTGTCAATTGAAATCTCCTTTGCCCTCTCTGCCAGGAAATCCTCATCCAAAAAAGACTGGAAATCTATCCTCATGGCTTCTGGCTCTCCTAAATACTGGGAGCTTAGCTCAAAGGCAATTTTCATTGCCTCAACCTGAAGATGTACACTCTCAGGGCTTTCGGTTGGATAACTTCCCACACCTAGGTGTCTGAGGATACCGGTTGCGATGAGGACGGAAAGACCCTGACAGTTGGGTGGCAGTTCATGGATTTCATGACCCATGAAATCCTGGGACAACGTCTGAACCCACTGTGAAACATGTGTCGATAGGTCCTCCTCAGTAACCGTCCCCCCCGTCTCCCTAGCCCAGGCAGCGATCTTCCGGGCAATCTTTCCGTTATAAAAGCTCTCCCCTCTGGTTTCGGCAATCTCAATAAGGGTGTCGGCCTGATACGGGCATCTGAACAACTCGCCAGTCCTTGGAGCCTTTCCTCCAGGCAAAAATGTGCTTCCGAAAGATGGGAAATGGCGGTATCGCTTCTCTGCATCTTCCCATGTCCCGGCGACTCTGGGTGTAACCAAAAACCCTTCCTGAGCGTACCTTATGGCACTTCTAAAGAGATCCCCAAACGGCAGCCTCCCGAATCGTCCCCAAAGATCCGACCACGCCTTTACAGCCCCTGGGACGGTTACAGTATCCCACCCGAGTTCCGGCATTCCCTCCATGCCTCTGAACCTGTCAGGCGTCCAGGCCCTCGGGGACCTGCCCGAACCATTGATCCCGTTTAGCTTCTTTCCGTCCCAGACAATAGCAAAAAGATCTCCTCCCAGTCCCATGCCCGTTGGCTCAACTACTGCGAGGGTGATAGCAGCGGCAACGGCCGCATCAACAGCATTGCCTCCTATTCGCAACATCTCAAGTCCGGCCTGAGCTGCGAGGGGCTGAGATGTCGCAACAATGTTTCCGGCAAAGACAGGCATCCGCTGTGAAGGATAATTGAAATCCCATGAAATGTTCATTGCTAACCCCGCGGCGTAACTGATGTTCAACTCGATAGCTTATTAAGTGATAAAAGCGGCATGGAATAGAACATTCCTCAATCCCTATGGACAACTAGGAAGTAGGGAATAGCATTACCTTCTTCCAAGATAATTGGTACGTTCCATGAACTGTGTAATTGAATTTGCGATTGATACCCCTTATTTTCCTTAGGCTATGAATGCAAATCCCCTCTCGATGCCCTTGCGGTTCAAGGGGAAGAATTTTTCTTTTCCTTTAAGGGCCGCCTTCATGCCCGCAACCGTGTCTTCAAGCGAAAGAAGGCCGCTTTTGGCGCAAAGGGCGCCTATCATGACCATGTTGATGGCCCGGTCCGAGCCGGCCTCCTTGGCCAGTTCGAGTGTTGGAACCTTTATGACCTCAACATCCTTTCTGGATACTTCCTCCTTGATCAGGGTGGTGTTCAGAAATATCAGCCCGCCTTTGGCAACCGCCTTCTCGAATTTCTCCAGAGACGGATA
>JBGSUA010000161.1:0-14469 GCA_041753575.1 Desulfatiglandaceae bacterium | reverse complement strand
ACATTTACGTGCGGTTTCTTCCTCTCAAATTTCTTCTTTCCCATCTCACTCCCTCCTCAAAATTGCACGCTGGTATGTTTGCCAGGCCGCCCGAACATTGTCGGCTTCACTCACAACAATGCAGTGGAGCCCACGACCGGGATCGAACCGGTGACCTCATCCTTACCAAGGATGTGCTCTACCGACTGAGCTACGTGGGCACAGCTTATCACAGATACCTACACGGTCACGCCTTTGCGTGGTCCCTCCGCCGCGTAAGCTCCTCACCTCAGAAGGTGAAAGATGCCCGGGATCGTGCGCCCGAAGGTCAAGAAAAAATTGGAGCGGGAAAAGGGATTCGAACCCGCGACCCTCAGCTTGGAAGGCTGACGCTCTAGCCAACTGAGCTATTCCCGCGTTTTGACCGACCGATCGCTCTCCCAGAATGAAAGGCTAAACCCGATTCCAGAAGTAAGCGCGCACTGATTTAAGGATTTCTCTGGTGGAGAGGGGAGGATTCGAACCTCCGAAGGCCACGCCGGCAGATTTACAGTCTGCTCCCTTTGACCGCTCGGGAACCTCTCCATAAAAAATTGCCTTCAATAGTGCCGTTTCTTCCCTTTCTTTTTTTTCCTGCTACTATATAATGCACCCACTGGAGCCAGCGAAGGGAATTGAACCCCCGACCCACTGATTACAAGTCAGTTGCTCTACCGACTGAGCTACGCTGGCATTGGATTAAGACATAAAACGTAAGTTTAATACAAAAAAGGCATGGAGACAATATCTATTGACGCTTGTTTTTGAGATTTTAAAGGTTTTATGGCCTATCAGTTATTTATATTCAGATCTAAGTTCGTCATTTTGACATATTTCTTTCATAATCTCTATTTTACGCTCTATAGCTTGAGGAATAACTGCCTAAGGCCTAGGGTGACGGACTCGGTTTTCCACAAAGCCCAGCCCGCCATAAACTGCTTGAACTATTTTCTCCCTTGTGCTATGTGGACAGCTTAAGGATTCGGGACACATCGTCTAAAACTATAATGTTTATTAGGAGGTAATTTATGGCAGCACTGGCAGGGGGACTGGCGGCATTAATACTTGGTGTCATAGGAGTAGTAATCTGGTGGTCACACTTTCTAAGTCTTCTGATGGGCGGAGTTCCCATGATGCTCATCCTAGGGGGCGCACTGGCAGCCTATTTGGGATTTGAAGAATTGAAGGACAAAAAGTCCTCTGAAAAATTCGACGATTCCAAGAACCTTAAGGATGAGGTTGATGCCTTGAGAAAAGAGATCAAAGACCTTAAGACTACGAAAGAAGGACAAGAAAAGGCAGAATAATTTTCTGCAATTAACTCTTTATGATTTCCTTATACTCCGGGCTCCCCTGGTGGGGGCCCGGAAATTCTAACATATTAAATCCCGAGGATTCCCTATCGTTAAATGGACTATATCCATCCTTCCAAACATGCCGCAACTTATTATTGCTCCAGAATAGAATAATCACGGGGGAATAACCAAGCAAAGGCATAATGTCACCTCTCGACTGATTCTTCGCAGGTATCCGAACGCAGATGTGGTCTTTTGGGGTCTCTTGATATGGCGCCACGAGATGCGTACCGGGTTTTCGATCCGTTGAAGAAACCCAGGCCAGAATAACTCTAGAACGATTATGGGAGCGTACAATTCCGAATAGGCAAGCGGTGAGAAATAATTAGCCGAGAGACTTGAACCCTATAAAGTTTCCGATAGCCCACGTGATTGCATGTCTCAGGAGGAAGTCACGCTAGCCACCAGAGCCGCCACAAAAAATCCCGGAAGGATCTTTCACTTTTGGCGTCCCCAACCGGATTTGAACCGGTGTTGCCGGCGTGAAAGGCCGGTGTCCTGGACCAGGCTAGACGATGGGGACTGAGTGCGGGCCTCCATTAGGGGGCTGAGTGCAACGGAATTCGCCGGCTTACCCCGACCAAAGGCCCTGCCTCGATGATGGTGGTGGGCCGTGCGAGAATTGAACTCACGACCAACGGATTAAAAGTCCGCTGCTCTACCGAACTGAGCTAACGGCCCGAAAGTCTTTTTTTCTAACACACCATCCGGAGGTTGTCAAAATATTTTTACCTGGACATAATATCATTCCGGATAAATTCCAGTTCATCGGCATCTGGCGGGTAGGGATAGTTCCACTGCCTCTCGCCAGGAAGACAATTCCCGAAGGGGCGATTGCAGGCAACTCTACCATCGCCTCCCGTGCACCCAGTGGTCATAAAAGGAACCCCACTAGACACCACATTCTCTATGCTAGGAAGCGGAATACCAAGGTCAAAAACACGGCCCATCTCGTCAAAACGTATGGTTGAAACATCAGCCAGTTCCTCTTCAATCAGATACCTTGCAAGCTGTATCCTGAGATAGACCGGCCAAGGGGGTTGAGGCCTATTGCCAAGGGCTGATCCCTCCTCTGCAAAGAATGAGAAAAGATGGCTTACCACCCCTTCCTTCCACAATCGGGCCATGAGGCGCACCATGTCTTCCTCGGTCTCTCCCATGCCTACCATAAGATGAGCTCCCACGTTTTTTCTCCCGAAAATCTCAACAGTCTTTAGGAGAAATTCCCAATAGCGTTCCCACTTATGAGGGCCTCCTACACTTTTTCCCCTGTATTTTTCGAAAAGATCCTCAGTGGCAAGATCAAGAGCGATCCCGACCTTGTCAACGCCGATTCGTCGCATTTCAACAAGGTGTCCCACATCCATGACGGTCGGGCTCAGCAGCACCGATACGGGCAAACAGGTTCCCAGCAGGAGGATTTTTGCTATTTCCACTGTATGCTCAGGGCACTTACCGTTTGTTATCATTGAGATGCAACTTCTTCGCACATAAGGTGGGGCAGTTCTTATCGCCTTTACCACCTCATCTGTAGGAAGAACGGGCCAGGCAACGTGTATGAAGCTCTTGTCACTGTAGGTACCGGGTCGCCTCTTTGCAAGTCCGCAGTATGCGCAATTGGCACTGCATCCTTCCTTATAGTGCACCAGCATATTGACACAGCGGTTGACGGCGCCCTTGTACATCCATCCCTTTGCAAGCCCCAGGGATATCGCCGTAGCAGAGCTTATCTTGACAAATTCAGGGCTCTGCCCGCCGTTGCTCCTTCTCATATCTGGCCTGTCTTCATGCACTCAAGGGCTATCATTAGAGTCTCACCTGGCTGTCCTTCGCCTTAAGAATGGCCTCCACAATGGAATCCATTCCGACACCGTGGATGGCCCCATCTTCCCACACCGATTCAAGGTTTCCAATGATGTTTTCCCTTAAAGCCGATGTCCATTTGAGAGCGTTTTCCAGCCGATTTATGTATTCACTGTTTGAAAAGAAATCTCCGGTAATAAGAAGATGTTCTATAGATGAGCCGGAAAGGGACAGATAGACCTCCAGCAACCCCCCAGGGGTTTTTATTTGTCCAACGCCCATTCTGGCTCTGGGATGCCTGTTTGAAAATATCCAATCCGTCTTGGTGTATCTGTTGTTTATGAAACCCCTCAGAGTCTCAAGCTCATTTTCGTCAGGCTGATCACGGCGAAATGTGATACGGAACTCTTCTTCAAATGAGGCCTGTATGGCGTCCATAACCTCTCCCATGGAAATGGATCGGCCTGCCTGCTCGTTTATGGTGGTCATCCTCTGGCTGAAACAGTTATAGCCCTTGTCCTGCAACTTGATAACGGGCGTATTCATGATCTCAGTCATCAGCTCCACATCAAAGTCAACCAGCAGACTTGTGTGAAATAGAAGCGCCCTGCCCTCCTCTGACGCCGCTGAAAGTCCCGCGAGTTTTCTTCCTCCCACTTCTATATCGTTCTTTGGACGGAACCCGGCCTTGACCCCCAGAGTATCCATGGTACGGATCAAGACTGCTGCAAGCGACTCGAATACACCACCTATACCTTTTTTTAGACCGGGGTAGTCCACATTTATACCCAGTCCAAGGGCAACCACTGTAGGCCCCATTATGACGGTACCCCCGCCGGTGCTCCTTCGATTATATTCAATCCCCTTCGCCCTGCAGCGCTCGAGGCGCAGAGCGGCCGTTATATCCTGGTATTTCCCGACGATTGCAGAGGAGACAAAATTATATAGATGCAGGATTGGCGGCGAAGATTTATTAATTACCGACCATGGCAGTGTATCGTCCAGTCCTAGTCCCTCAGCAGTGGTGACCGGAATACCCTCATGCCTGAAAAGACGCCATTGTTCGCCCATAATTTGGTTTATCTGTCCTTTACTTTGCCTTTGACTTTTCTTCCTCAGACCTTTTCAGCTCCGCCTCCACAAACACGACAAGGGCCTGGCCCTGCATCAGGTTTCCCAGCTCCGATTCAAGGTCGCTCGCCTCTATCTTCAATATCCACCCCTTGCCATAGGGATCTTGGTTGATGACTCCTGTGTCGTCATCGAGATCCTCGTTGGTCTCCAGGATCTCCCCTGAAACGGGACTTACGAGCTTTCCAATCCACTTCCTGGATTGAATCTTGCCGCACACCTCCCCCTGACTCACTTCATCGCCCTCATCCGGAAGATCCACGAAGACTATGTCTCCTGCCTCCTTTTGAAAAAGATCACTCATTCCGACCGTGACCTTTGTCCCCTCAACCCTCGCCCAGCTATTTTCCTTGTGATAATAGAGTTCGTCCGGCATGTTATAGCCTTTGATATCAGCCATCAGTATGATCCTCCTATTAAGTAATATAAGTGCAGCTTTGCCTCAATTTCATAACAACTCCAGGGCCTCAATTCAAGACCGCTGAATAAAACGGGCCTTAACCGCCCTGGCGTGCATGGGCAGCCCCTCCGCCTCCGCAAGCGTCACGACGGTGTTCTTGAGATGGGCAAGCCCGCTCTTGCTCAGATACTGGAAAGTAGGTTTCTTGATAAAATCATCTATCGAAAGACCGGAAAACATCCTCGCGCACCGGCCTGTTGGAAGGACGTGATTGGTTCCAGAGGCGTAGTCCCCGACCGGAACCGGCGCATAAGGCCCCAGAAAGATGGATCCGGCATGTCTTATGCGGTTTAATGTTATAAATGGATCTTCAGTCATTATCTGGAGGTGCTCGGAGGCAAAATCATTTGTAAAGTCAATTGCTTCATCCATATCATCGGCGATAAGAACCCATGAGTGCCTTGCCAGAGAAGAATCAAATATCTCCTTACGAGGAAGATCGGGGTATTCGCGTTCAATCACTTCGCATACATGTGCCGCGATATCAGAAGATGTGGTGACAACGACCGCCGAGGAATCCGGGTCGTGCTCTATCTGAGACAGAAAGTCTGCAGCAATAAAATCGGCATTTGCCGAGCCATCGGCAAGGATCAACGCCTCGCTCGGCCCCGCAGGAGAGTCTATATCCACCTGACCGTAAACAATCATCTTGGCGGCAGTCACATACTTGTTTCCCGGTCCCACTATCTTATCAACGCGGGGAATAGTTTCGGTCCCGAATGCCATAGCAGCTATGCCCCATGGTCCTCCAACCTTAAAGATCCTGTCGCATCCGGCTATGTCCGCCGCAACAAGTACGGCGGGATTTACGGCCATATCCTTTCCGGCAGGAGTCGTCGCCACAATATCCATTACTCCGGCCTCCCTTGCGGGAATAACCGTCATGAGAATGGTGCTTGGATAGATAGCCCTCCCCCCGGGTATGTAGCAACCTACGCGGTCAAGAGGCCTTGTAAGGCGTCCGGCCAAGATACCTTCTCTGATCTCTACAGACCACATTTCCCTCTCTTTCTGGGAGCGATGGAAAAAGGATATATTCCTGGCAGCGGCTTTAAGGGCTTCAACCACATCGGGACTTACCTCCTCGTAAGCCCTCCTTATATCCTGAACCCCAACCTCAAGGTCCGCGCTCGTCACATCTTCCTTAAACTCCCTGGACATCTGAAGGAGCACCGCGTCACGTCCTTTCTTGACATCTAGGACTATATTTCTAACATGATCATATACCGAAGAAATATCATCCATTGAGCGATTCATGATCGCCTGAAGCTGTTTTGAATCTAGCTCGGCGATCCTCCTGGGTTCGATTATCATTTGAACAACCCTTTCTTTCTTATTTTGCTTCTTTCAGATAGTCCTTTATGGCATCCGAGGTGCTGTTAAAGGCCAGATCCTTCCAGGGGATCTCATCCTTTGAAAACCATTCTGCCTCCTGGGTTTCATCCCCGGGCAGCAGGTCACCTGCGACGTACGATGCCTTATATACAATAACTACATGGATGTTTCCAGGGTAGGAGTAAACACCCAGCAATCCTTCCAGCTCGACTGTCAAACAGCATTCCTCCTTTGCTTCCCGCACCGCCGCCCCGGTCACAGTCTCACCCCTGTCAACGTAGCCCCCAGGAAGCACCCACCTAAATTTCTGAGGCTCTAGATCCCTCTTTAGCAACGCTATCCTTCCGCCCATTTCAATCAGACAGCAGGCCACCACCTTAGGATCCTGGTAGATTACCGCTCCGCACAGGCTGCAAACCGCCCGTTCAGGCTCATTTAATTTAAGTTTTCTAAAGAGCAAATTTCCGCCGCATTGAGGGCAGAACCTCACTAAAACCTCATGACATCCCACAGCCTGTCCCTCCAACTTGCGGGTTCCTCATAGCCATCCCTGATACAGTTTGAAACCGAATCAGAGTGGACAAATCGCTTTTAGTCCTCACCTCAAACCCGACGCAGGTCGCGAAATTCTGGAGCCTCCGGTAAGCCATACATAATCGCAAAGATCCCGCGGAATGCTGGCGCCCTCACTCATTCTGAAAGGAAAAATCGTCAGGATCTCACCCTCCGCTCTCCTCCCTAACCTTTCCGGTATTCCGAACCTGTGGGCGATATGCCCGTTACCGCAAAATACGACCATGATGCCTGGTTTTCCTTTGAGGTGGTCTGCAGCCCTCTCCGCCATTGTTTCCTCCCACACGCACTGAGCCTCATAAAAGTAGTCAAAACGCCCTGGATGAAAAGAGGGATGCCTGTTGAAAATAGTCTCAAGATATCTCCTGTGGCTATCGTTTCCCAGATCTATGTCCGATGCGATCAGACGCCTTTCTCCGGCATCCAGGCTTTTGATGCCCGACCTGCCGACCTTGGATACGATTTGCCTGGGCGCGTTGAGGGCGGCAAGACCTCTTGCCTTCCAGCGAACTGCCTGAAAAATGGACCTGTAGAGGTGGAAAGGATATCCCCAGTTTTTTTCCCAGTCCCCTTCCTGAAGAAAAGTATCTTCAGATATCCTTTCTGCAACAAAATCGTCCGCTGCCTTCTGGCTCATGATATCCAGATACTCAACTCCCACATGAACGTAAGGGATTATCCTTAGAAGGGCAAGAAGGACCTGAGTCTGGACCAGGTGATGCTCGGGATCATCATGCACCTCTCCGACAAAGATAACTCTTGCCTTTATGAGCTCCTGCTGAAGTTGATCAAAAGAGAGAAGCTTTCCGCTTTTCAGATGAATAATCTCGCCTGGGCGGTTGGCCTCTGTTAGCCTAAAACCGTCTTCAATAAAGGCAGGCGCACGCGGGGCCGGCAGGGAGCAGGCACCGGTAAAAAACGCCGAAACTATTACTAACAAAAAAAGCCGCATGAAGTCATCCCATATAAAGCCTATATTAGAGTTGACGGCTTTGCAAAAAGTCCATCTGCTGCGCTGCATCCCTCGTCGTTGCATCGCAGGTCTAATTACGCCTCGCTCCTCGGGATTGTCCGGCTGCGCTTGGTCGCCCCACCCTTCGGGCGGGTCCCCATTAGTGTGCGCATTGTGTATAGGGTTTTTCCTTTGCTGTCCCAATTCCGACTTTTTGCGAGTTCATCAGAGTTGCTTGACTATCATTTTATCTATCATTTAACCTTTATGCAGGCAACCCACAAATAGGGCGCGCAGGATAGAGACAGCTTTTATGGAAGACTATAAACAATATTCCACCCAGTTCAGCCTGGACCAAGACGGCCTTGCCAGTCTTATTCCGGAGAAGCCGGGAGTCTATCTTTTTTCCGACGAAAAGGGGAGGGTGCTCTATGTCGGCAAGGCAAAGTCCCTGAAGAAAAGGCTTCTTTCCTATCTCCGGCCGCACGGCAGCCCTCTTCAGAAGACCATGCTAATGATAAGCAAAGCAAGGGGATTCGATATCATAATCACTTCCTCTGAAAAAGAAGCCTTCCTTCTGGAAAGCAATCTGATAAAAAAGCACCTGCCCCGCTATAATGTTGTGCTGAGGGACGACAAACGTTATCCCTGTCTCGTGCTGGACGTAAAGAATACCTTCCCGAGACTCAGGGTGGCAAGAAAGATAAGGAAAGACGGCAGCGCATATTTCGGCCCCTTTTCTTCAGCTACGGCGGTGCGTGATACGCTCAAGGCGGTTGACAGGATATTTCCTTTGAGGAAATGCAAGGGGGAAGCAGTCAAGAAAAGGCCCAGGCCCTGCATAAATTATCAGATAGGAAGATGTCTAGGCCCTTGCTTTCAAGATATTGCAGCAAACATCTACCAGGAGGTGGTTGATAAGGTAAGGCTCTTTCTTGAAGGCAAGAACAATGAGCTTTTGAAGCGACTCCAATCAGAAATGGCGGCTGCCTCTGAGAGACTTGACTTTGAGAAGGCGGCAAGGCTCAGGGACCAGATAAGTGCCGTGCGAACGACCGCTGAAAAGCAGAATGTGACCTCGCAGCGAATGCTTGACCAGGACATTGTGGGAGTCGCTTGCGAGGGCGATATTTTCCAGTTGGTGGTTCTCTTTGTAAGGAAGGGAGCCGTTACGGGAAGCAGCCACTTCAGGGTAAAAAATCATGGCGGCTCTGATGAAGAAGTCATGGAATCCTTTCTGAAGCAATACTATGAGGGATCTCCCTTTGTACCATCTGAAATCCTTATCTCGATCAATTTGGAGGAATCTGGATCAATAGCCTCATGGTTTTCCGATATTGCCGAGAGAAGGATCAAGATCCGCCGGCCCCAGAGGGGAGAAGGAAAAAGACTTGTTTCCATAGCAGTGGCAAATGCCCAGGGTTTATTGATTTCAATGCCCGATGAGGCCGAGGAAGATTCAATCTCCGATCTCCAGTCCCTGCTTAGGCTCGGCACCAGGCCGAGCATTATTGAGGCCGTTGACATTTCATCTATGGGCGGGAAGGAGGCAGTTGGGGCGATTGTTGCCTTTTCAGAAGACAGTCGGCTATCTTCCCGGTATCGCAGCTATAAAATCATAGACACAGCAGGCTCGGACGACTATGGCATGATGGCCGAGGTCATAAGACGAAGAGTCAAGGAGGGCGACCTACCGGATCTCCTACTGGTGGACGGCGGGAGAGGACATCTTGAAACAGTAAGGCGTGTGATCAAAGAGTTGATCCATGAACCACTTCCCGCACTCGCGGCCATAGCAAAGCCCGACGCTTTGAAAGGTGAGGAGATAGAAAAAATCTATGTCCCTGGGAGAAAGAACCCCCTCACCCCCGGTCGTGACAGCCTGGCTCTGAAATTCCTTATCAAGATAAGGGATGAAGTGCACAGGAGGGCGATAACCTATCACAGGCACATAAGGGGCAAGAAATACAAGGCCTCGGAACTCGATCGTATAGAAGGACTGGGCCCGAAGAGGAGAAAGATTCTTCTTTCTTCCTTCGGAGATGCTTCCTCTGTCCTTGAGGCAGGGGAAAAGGCCCTCGTTGCCATTCCGGGAATAGGCAAGGAGATGGCAAAGAGGATAACCTATTACAGCCTCACAAAAAGGGACGCCATCCCGGAATAGCTTGATTTTTCTCATGCGAAGTTCTTTAATACGCCACAAAAATAGCAAAACTAAAGCGATTGGATATTGAAATGATTAAGAAATTTATAAGAAATATATTCGGGAGTCAAAACGACAGGGAACTGAAAAGAATGGCTCCCATTGTGGATAGAGTCAACCAGCTTGAGCCTGATTTCCAGGCCCTTTCCATCTCTGAGCTCAGGGACAAGACCGAACAGTTCAAGGAAAGGGTCAGAAATGGTCAGTCTCTGGAAGAACTATTACCCGAGGCCTTCGCCGCAGTAAGGGAGACTTCAGTCAGGGAGCTGGGCATGCGCCACTTTGACGTCCAGCTCATAGGGGGCATCGTCCTGCATGAGGGCAGGATCGCAGAGATGAAAACAGGAGAGGGAAAGACCCTTGCGGCTACCCTGTCTATATACCTTAATGCCCTCACTGGGCGCGGAGTGCATCTTATCACGGTAAACGACTATCTGGCGAGCAGGGATGCTGAGTGGATGGGCGCCATATACAAGGCACTTGGTCTCTCGGTAGGAGTTATAGTCCACGGGATGGACGACAGGGAAAGAAAAGAGGCCTACGCCTGCGATATAACTTACGGCACCAATAACGAATTCGGTTTCGATTATCTTAGAGACAACATGAAATTCCACACTGAGGAACTGGTCCAGCGAGGCTTCCAGTATGCCATTGTGGATGAGGTGGACAGCATCCTTATTGATGAAGCCAGAACACCCCTTATCATAAGCGGCCCTGTGCTTCACAGCGAGAACAAAATATACCTGGAGGTAAAGCCGGCGGTAATCAGCCTTAAAAAGAAGCAGGAAGGCGTTATACGTTCAGTGCTGAAGGAGGCTAAAGACCGGCTGGGTCAAGGGCTTGAGGACGATAATACCATAGAACTCCTCTTGCAGGTAAAGAGGGGAGACCCCAAAAACCACGGTTTTCTTGACATGGTAGCGCACAGCCCCGGCCTCAGGAAAGAAATAGACAGGATGGAGAGCATGCTGAGGGCGCAGAAAATCCTGCCTGATATTGATCAGGACCTCTTCTGCACCATAGATGAAAGAGGAAATCTGGTTGAACTGACCGAAAAGGGGCTGAAGCACCTGGGAGACACTCTGGGCGATTTCGTGCCCATGGATCTTGATGAATTAGGCCACAATATCAGGGAGGATCAAGGCCTCAGCCCCGAGGAAAAGGCCGAGCGTCTGAAAGAGGCTGAGGAGCATTATGTAAGGACATCTGAGATCCTCCACACCACCCATCAGCTTATTAAGGCCTATTGGCTTTTCGAAAAGGACGTTCATTACGTCATTAAAGACGATCAAGTGATAATAGTGGATGAATTTACAGGTCGTATGATGCCGGGAAGGCGTTGGAGCGACGGTCTGCATCAGGCTGTGGAAGCCAAGGAAGATGTAAGCGTAGCCGAGGAAAACCAGACCCTTGCGACAATCACCTTCCAGAATTATTTCCGCATGTACGAAAAGCTGGCCGGCATGACGGGAACAGCGGACACAGAGGCCGCCGAATTCAAAAACATTTACAACCTGGATGTAACAGTCATTCCCACCCATAAAAGAATGATCAGGGCAGACCATTCCGACGTAATCTACAAGACAGAGAGGGAAAAATTCACGGCGGTTCTAGAAGAGATAAAGGAGCTTTACGATAAGGGCCAGCCTGTTCTGGTGGGAACCATCTCCATTGAAAAATCAGAAATGCTAAGCAAGATGCTTAAGCGCGCTGGAATCCCTCATTCTGTCCTCAATGCAAAGCATCACCAGAAAGAGGCTGAAATAATAGCAATGGCAGGCCAGGCCAAGACCCTTACCATATCTACAAACATGGCTGGAAGAGGCACCGACATAGTCCTGGGAGATGGAGTAAGGGAAGTTGGCGGCCTTCATGTCCTTGGTACTGAACGTCATGAAAGCCGCAGGATTGACAATCAGTTGAGAGGACGCTCAGGCCGACAGGGCGATCCCGGATCTTCCCGCTTTTACCTCTCGCTTGAAGACGACCTTTTGAGGATTTTCGGTTCCGAAAGGATCTCGTCGGTAATGGATAAGCTGGGGATGAAGGAAGGAGAGCCTATTGAACACAATCTCATCTCCAGAGGTATAGAAAACGCGCAGAAAAAGGTAGAGGCCCATAACTTCGACATGCGAAAACATCTCCTTGAATATGACGATGTAATGAACAAGCAGCGGGAGATCGTCTATGCCTTGAGGCGCAGGATTCTTGAAGGAGAAGGTATCAGAGAAGTAGTGGAGGGCATGATAGACGAGAAGGTGGAGAGTCTTATCGCCCAGTACATAGATCCGAAAGAACATCCTGATGACTGGAATATCTCCGGTCTTAGAGAAGCAATACTGCGCCTTATGGGCTTTGTCCTCAAGGTCGAAGACAATAAAGGCACTCAGGGCGACGGCCTCAGACCGGAGGCCCTTGCTGAGATGATAGCCGGACAGGCCATGGAAGTTTATGGGGAAAAAGAAAAGCTATTCGGCAGCGATAATTTCCTTCAGATTGCACAGATTATTATGCTCCAGATCATTGACAACCAGTGGGTGGCGCACCTTCAAAACATGGAGCAGGTTAAGGAGGGCATAGGGCTCAGGGGATATGGGCAGCTTGATCCTTTGCGCGAATATAAGAAGGAGGGATATGAGCTCTTTGAAGGTCTAATGGGAAGAATCAGGGAAGAAACACTGGGTACTGTCTTAAGGATACAGCCTGCCAGAAGGATCCCTGAGATCCAGGAACCCAGCCGAAGACCGATTCGCCTTAACCGGGGTGATGAAGGCTCTAAACCGACAACAATCAGAAGAACAACAAAAAAGGTAGGAAGAAACGATCCATGTCCATGCGGCAGCGGCAAGAAATACAAGAAATGCTGCGGGGTGAACGGTTGATCTTTAATCCAGAAACAAATATTTGACGGACCGGACGAACTCTAAACCGGGACGGCTTATGGAAAAGCTCAGGTCGCAAGGCATACACAATCGGGGACCCGCCAGAAAGCCGGGGCGTCCAAGCGAAGCGCGGACAATCCCGTCAAGTGAGGCGTCGTTAGACCTTATACGCAACGACGGAAGATGCAGCGCCTGTCTGCATGCATCGCGAAGGCATGCAAAACAGCAGATGGACTTTTTACGAAGCCCTCAATATTAGACGAGGTAATTTTAAAAGAACTATGGAAAATGAAATAAAGCTGCCAAAAGGTTTTAAGGCATCGGCAACAGCGGCAGGGCTAAAGAAACATGGAGGGCTAGACATGGCCCTAATCTATTCTGAAGTGCCGGCCGCGGCAACAGGAGTATTCACTACCAACAAGGTAAAAGCCGCCCCAGTAATTGTTACTAAGGAAAATCTTAAGGGCGGCAAGGCCCGTGCCGTGATTGCAAACGCCGGGAACGCAAACGCCTGCACCGGAGAAGAGGGCCTGCGAAACGCCGCTTTGACAGCGGAGCTGATAGCAGAAGCCCTGGGTGTCGGAAAAGATGAGATAATGGTCGCCTCAACCGGCGTAATAGGCCAGCAGATGAAGATGGATCTTGTTTCAAGAGGGGTTCCTGAGCTGGTCAAGAACCTTTCGGATCAAGGTCTAATGGAGGCGGCCAGCGCCATTATGACAACCGATTCCTTCCCAAAGCTTTCCACGCGTGAATCTACTGCCGGCGGAAGGCCATTCAGGATAACAGGCTTTGCCAAAGGCGCAGGGATGATCATGCCTGATATGGCTACCATGCTCTGTTTTATACTTTCCGACATCAATCCTGAAGGAATCAACCTCTACCAACTCCTTAAGAATAGCGCCGATAAGACCTTTAACCGAATAACCGTTGACGGCGATACCAGTACCAACGACATGGTGCTCCTCCTGGTAAACGGGGCCTCTTTTTCAGAGCGTATCTCAACGGAGGAGATTTGCGCCTTCCATGATCTTCTTGGGCAGGTGATGGATGAGCTCTGCACAATGATAGTACGGGATGGAGAAGGGGCTACAAAACTTGTAAGGATAACCCTCAAAGGTGCCAGGGATTCCCTGGAGGCCGAGAGGGCCGTCCGTGCGGTAGGGAATTCAAGCCTGGTCAAGACGGCCTTCTATGGCCAGGACCCCAACTGGGGCCGGATAATGGCCGCACTTGGAAGATCAGGCATACACATGATTGAAAGCAAAGTTGATATCTGGATAGATGAGATAAAGATAGTCGAAGGCGGGATGGGAAAGGGCCAGGAGGCTGAAAGGCAGGCAGGTGAAAGGATGCACAACAGGGAGTTTGCCGTTACAATTGACCTGAAGGAAGGCGGATTTTCTGAAAGGCTCCTTGCAAGCGACCTTACCCATGAATATGTCTCCATCAACGCGAGTTACAGAACCTGATTTATGGAGCTTTTTTTGATCCTTCACACAATAAGGAGCAGGATATGCAAGCAGTTGTCATGGCAGGCGGCTCGGGAACAAGATTCTGGCCTGTGAGCAGAAAGGCTAAACCCAAGCAATTTCTTGAAATTGCGGGTCAAAAACCTCTTTTGGTTCAAACCGTTGAGAGGCTTTCTTCGCTGGTTGAGGAAGATCGGATCGTGGTAGTGCTGGGAGAAGAGCACCTTAATGAAGCCGCGAGACTCCTTGCAGGCAAAGACATCCATCTGCTGGCAGAGCCCGCCG
>JBGSUA010000160.1:0-28691 GCA_041753575.1 Desulfatiglandaceae bacterium | reverse complement strand
ACGCCCTCATTATAGTAAGCCCGCCGAATCCAGAATCAAATACCCCTATCATCTGATATACGACTCCTGAAGGTCTGTCAATTAAGGCCGCGCCGAATAATCGCGAAGGAACCTTCCCGATCAGAGGCCCATATTATTCTCGCCTGACTTTCTCTTTACCGCATCAAGGATCTCCCCTACAATAACACCGGCGCCTCCCTCCAGGAATATGTCCGTAATGGTATCTGTCAAATGGGTCCTTTCCTTGTTGATTTCAATTATAGTCGCTCCTCTCCTTTTCGCGGTTGAAGGTATTGTATTTGCCGGCGAAACTGTGGCGGAAGTTCCTATAACCATAACTACCTGAGCCATTGAGGCCAGCTCATACGACCGGCTAAGCGCCTCGGAAGGTATGGCCTCGCCAAAGAATATGACGTCCGGCTTAAGTGTCTTGTTGCATACGCACCGGGGCGGGTATTCGAAGGCCTTGTCGGCGCTTTTGTATGCTCTGCCGCACGAAAGGCATGAAAGGGTGCTCGCGTTTCCGTGATATTCAATTACGTTCCTGGAGCCGCCCGCCTGGTGGAGGTTATCAATGTTCTGGGTTATCACAAAGTGGAGATAGCCCAGGCGCTCAAGCTCTCCCAGACCTATATGTGCCTTGTTGGGCTTTGCTCTCCCAACGATCTCACCCATCTCTCTGAGCATCTCCCAAACCTTTTCCGGATTGGAGATAAATGCATCAATAGTGGCATACTCGGCAGGATCATACTTTGTCCAAAGCCCTCCGGCGCTTCTGAAATCCGGGATGCCAGATTCCACTGATATGCCGGCGCCAGTAAGGGCGATCGTGAGTTTTGAGGCCGCCAGAAGGCCGGCGGCCCTTTCAATCAAGTCCTTCATCCGAAGATACCCTCCCGAGGAAACAAGACCTTAACTTTCCCTGGGCTCACTAAGGCAATAAGCATCTCGATAAGTCTTGAGCATGAAGAATGGCAAGATTATCCAGCAAAGATCTTGCGAGGCATCATGCATCTTTATTTTCATTCAGCGCCTCCAGTGCCTTCCTCAGACAGTCTGTGCTTTTCGCAGTCAATTGAGCCATCTCTCTGATAAATCCAGCGCTTCCATTTTTCCCGGCATTTTCGAGCTCCATTGAAAATGCCTCATATTCCTTCAAATGCTCTTCACTGTGGTTTATCCAGTGGCTGAGCCTTATCCTTGCCTTTTCCTGAAAATCCATACACTCCCCCTTTCTTTTTACGAAAAGATTATTTAATGCCGTGACAGGTGTCAATGGATTTAATGCCCCCTTCAGCATTTACTTCCGATATAGACATATACATATTGACTCAGCCCACTATCGAGGTTAATATCCCCCCAAAAGATTGAGCAGGCTCTTGTTTTCCGATCTCCCCTCTTCCATCTCCTCATATTTTCCTTTCCTTGGAGGGGAGGCGGTTCCGCTGTTGATGTTTTCTCCACTAACCTTTCGGAGGGATGGATATGGAAGATAATCTGGCAGGGAAGAGAATACTGATAGTTGACGATGAGCCCGACGTCATAGACACCCTAGCAGAAATGCTTGACATGTGTCTAGTTGACTCAGCCCCTGATTTTGAAACCGCACAGAAATTTCTCGCCAAGACCAATTACGACGCCGCAATACTTGATATAATGGGGGTGAGAGGATATGACCTCCTTGAGATTGCCTCCCAGCTAGGAATCCCGGCACTGATGCTGACCGCACACGCTCTGAGCCCTGAGAATCTTGTAAAATCAATAAAGGGCGGAGCTCAGGCTTATGTTCCGAAGGACAAGATTGCCGATATCGCCAGTTATCTCCGAGAGGTACTGGAAGTCGGGGAAAAGGGCCGCAAAGGTCAGTGGTTTGAAAAGCTGGAGCCTTTCTTTGATAAGAAGTTCGGCGCCGGTTGGAAGGAAAAGCACAAAGAATTCTGGAAAGAGTTCGACAAAAACTATCGGGTTACAGGCGATGAGCTTTCAAAAATTATGTAGCGGCCTTTAGAGGCAACTCGACTGAGAAGGTGGCACCCTTGCCCTCTTCGCTTTCAAGGGAAAGACGGCCTCCCATGTCTTCCAAAAGGGCTACCACTCCCGCCAGACCTATCCCATGCCCCCTGACGCTGCAGATGCCGGAGGGGTCTTTCTGGTAGTAACATTCAAGTACTTTGCTATGATATTCTGAGGGAATCCCTTCACCGTCGTCCTTTACACGCATTATAAGGCAGCCCTTCTCCTCAGTAATCATAAGCTCGACCTTTTTCTTTCGATATTTGAATGCGTTGCTCAGAAGGTTTCTAAGGATCTGCGTCACCTTTACCTCATCAAGGCAGACCTTCTTCGCCCAGAGCTCATCCTCAATGGAAAGGGACAGCCCTGCTCCGCCCACGGCGTCACGAAGCATTGCCGAGTCTTTGCATCCCCTTATCCTCTCGGAAACAGAAGAATCCGTCAAATCAAATATCTCTACCAGAGTCTCCTCCACCAGCTCGCAAAGCATAAACCAACGGAGGTTCACTATGCCCTCTCTGGATCTCCCCAACTCAAGAACATCATTGACCAGATTTTGTGTTATCTTTGCGTTTCTGAGAACCCTCTGAAGCACTCTTTCCTGACTCTCTGTAAGTTCTCCATATTTTTCAGGCCTTTTGAGGAGCGAACTAACCCCTGCTTCTATAACCGCAAGTGGGACCTTGAGATCGTGTATCAAAAGATCAAGTTTTATTCCGCCCTTGGCAGGCTTTGGTGTCTCCCTTTCGAGGGTCTCGTTTGCTCCCATGTCTGCTATCCCCCTTTTTTCAGACCAGCCCAATGCGGGCACTGGCTTAGCGGAGTCCCTGTTCTTTTCATCTTTCTTAGATATAAGTCTTTTCCAGAAGGACAAAAACGCTCCCCCTATAATCTCTCGTCCGCTAGGTTAGACATTTGCATAAAAAACGACGCCGCTATACCCCACAAAACTGCTGTCGGCCCTTATATCAAAGCTTGTGTAATACCCGATCTCTTCACCCCTGACAGCCCCAAGAGCTTTTGCCGCATCAACGGCAGAGCCTGCAGCCCCTCCGCAGCAGGCATTTGCGCTCTCAAGGGACTCGGCCAGCAACCCTTCCGCATCCATTGCCAGAATGAGGTCCCTGGCCCTCCTATCGTTGACATTCTTTACCCAGTTTACGGCTGTTTCACCGGCACCGTAAGGAGCAAAATCATAGTTAGGCCCATAGTGGGTAAGATCAGTCGAGCCAAGCGCTATGGTCTTACGCCCCATTTCAAGCGAGATTTCACAGGCAGCCCTTGCTATCGCAAGCGAGTCGGCAACAGGAGGAAGCCCCAGGGGCAGGATCCTGATCTGCGGAAAGTAATATTTTATGAACGGAAGCTGGAGCTCGATTGTATTATCCGGTTCATGTCGCGATGCCGTCTCCACCACGAACGGAAAGCGATCCGCAAGCCTCTCCGCTATCTCAGAGTCAATGGCCACATCTCCCAGAGGTGTTGACCATGCCCCTTCCTTCATGATGAAATTGCGGCCGGTTCTGTGTAGATGTCGGCCAAATATGATGCACGTGTCGGCATCCGTGCCCATCTTCAGGCATCTGATCACGCTGAGCGCAAGGAGGCCGGAATAATACCACCCAGCATGGGGAACTATCCCGCCGATGGCCCTCGCCTTAAGATCCGGGCAGGCAAAGCATGAGTGTTCGAGTTCCTCTATCGCCTTCAGACAGTCGCTTCGGCTTCCGGGGTACCAGGAATCAGCAAAGTCCGCCCTTCTTATCGCCATAGATTAGATCTCCTCAGCCTACATCATGTCCTTGTCGCTCTGCTGGATGACCCTTTCAATCTCGGCTTTAAGCTGCGGCGGAAGACCGGGGATATCCACGTTCAAAAAGCCTCTTACAATGGTTGATGTGGCCTCCTCTGATGTGAGCCCCCGCGACATGAGGTAAGAGATCTCCTCTTCGGCTATCTTTCCCACCGCGGCCTCATGGGACATCTCAACACCCTCGACATGTGCCTCAAGCTCAGGTATGGCATGCATCACGCCTCCGTTGATTATGAGACCCTTGCACTCGAGATGGGCCTTGATGCCAGCTATCTCGCCTATGAGATGGCCTCTGGCAATTATCTTTGCCCCGTTGCTTATGGTTCGCGTGACGATCTCGGCTTTGGTCCCTTTTTTCTTGAGCCTGATCCTTCCTCCCACATCATACTCGGAGCCGGGGCTTCCGACTATTATGCTGTAGAATCTGGCAACAGCCCCTTCACCCACGAGATCTGTAGCCGGATACATCTGAAGGGTTTTTACAGGCTTCATGCATACGTAATTGTTAATGAAAAGCCCTCCCTCCTCCACCGTGGCGGCGGATCTGGGTCTCACCACCATATCCTCAGCCCAGTTATGAATCATTGTAAAGCTGAGTTTTGCGTTCTTCTTCACATAAAACTCGGATATGCCGATATGGGCCCCCTTCTTAAGATGCGGAGAAGAAGCGCAACCTGTTATTATGTGAAGTTCGCTTCCCTCTTCGGCTATAATGATATTATGGACGTTTTGCTGCAGGTTGTCTTTATCCAGATAGAGGCATGCCTGAACGGGATAGATGCTTCTAGCGCCGGGAAGCGCGCGGATCACATAGCCATCATGGAGGTTTAGTTCAGCGGCTGAAGTATATTTGTCCGTGTCAACCGCAACCAGTTTCCAGTAATAATCGCGTATCCAGTCATTTTGTTCGAGTGCTCTGCGGATGGGAATAACTTCTATCCCTTCCTGCTTGGCCTCGCAGTGAATCACCGAGGTATCCTTCTGAAAGTAAGTTCCGCCTCTTTCCTTCTCAGTAACATCAAGGCCTGTCATCAGGAGAAGCTTCTGTTCCTCCGCCGGTAGTCCACAAAGTTCTTCGTCGGCAAGATATTTGTGCGGGACAGGCGCCATCTCAAACGCGCTCAGGTCCACATCCGGCCCTATGGCCGCCTTCTTATCCGCGACCTTCGCCGCCATTTGCTTCAGTTCTTGTGAACTATGCATTTTACACACTCCGCATATCCTGACTCACCTATACAGGTGAGGATTTCCCTGGGATTACTTACACAACTGAGAATTCCGTTGTACAGTACCTGACCTTTATCCGCGTTAACATAGTCAAGGATGTAGCCAGTGTGGGTGATTATAAGGCCCATCTTGGTCCTTTCCCGCTTCAACTGCATCTTGGTCTTGCTTGCCTCCTGAACGATATCGTGATCCCTTTGAAGAAGAGCGGCAATTGTTCTTCCGACAAGGGCTATATTCTCGAGATCTACGCCTGATTCCGGCTCATCAAAAAGCATCAGGTCGGGATCTTGGGCGAGAAGTTGCAGAAGTTCGCTTCTTTTGATTTCGCCGCCGCTGAAACCGGCGTTGACATCCCTCTCAAGAAAGTCCGTAAAATTTACCCTGCCGGCCATTTCTTCCACATCAGCACTTCCTCGCGAGCATATATCCACCATTTGCCTTGTCTTCAGACCGTGTATCGTAGGCGGCCGCTGATAAGACATTCCTATGCCCAGGCTCGCTCTTTCATTTATTGGAGCACCGGTTATATCCTGCCCCTTGAAAACGATCTTTCCTTTGAGTACTCTGTATTGCGGATATCCCATGATGGTCATAAGTAGGGAGGTCTTTCCCGACCCGTTTGGACCAAAAAGAACGTGAGTTTCTCCGGGTCTTATTTCCAGATCAATATGATCCAGAATGACCTTTCCTCCGAGTTCAACCTGAAGGTCTTCTATTAATAGCATGACGTGTCTCCTCGCAAAATGCTAAAGCCCTTGCCAAGATCTCAGGTTGATAGTAAGCTAAGAACAAACCCCAGGTCAATAGTTATGCTGGAGTTGGAGGGATTGAGGAGAGTCCTCCCGCCGATACCATCGGGTCTTAATCTAAACAGGAGCGCTTTATGCAGGAGATAATAACCATAGAAATTCCCATAGACAAGAAATCCAGGATGGTGAGCATGGCAAGGGAGGCCATAGACAAAAGGCTTACGGAAATCCGCCCTCTTTTTAATGAGGCAAAAGACATCCTCAAATTACGGACCATGTCCGACAACTCAGAGCAGATCAAACTGGCCTATGAAGTCCTTAGAGACGCTAGACGTACCACCGCGGAGCAGGCCAAGTCCCCATACAGGGAAAACGGTTTTGTCATGAGGGGAGGCTAGGGATGAGAACTCTTTCCAGCAGCAATCTTCCTCATGATAGATCTGAAAATACCCCCTGCCGAAGATAGCTCAGGGCTCTTCACAATATATGCCGCCAGGAGGAAAATAATCACTCCCGCGGCCACAAGAATCACAATCCTTAAAACGGCAAGAAGCGAAGACGCTCCGGAACTCAATCCTATATTTACATAAGAGAGTGCAAGGAGTGAGGCGCCCATGATAAGGGATGCGGCTGAGGCCTTAACAAGAGAACCCGTTAAATGCCTCAGGTAGGCAGTTCCTATCTTATCCTTCAAAAAATATAGAAGGAGTAGGAACTGGGCAGCCGAGGCCAGTGAAAGGGCGAGGGCCAGTCCCGCATGACCGAGAGGTTTCATAAGCAGGAGGCTCAAGGTCATGTTTATAATCAGGGCAAAGGTGGCAATCCTCACCGGTGTCCTGGTATCCTGAAGGGCGTAGAAGGCCGACACCATAACCCTGATCCCTGAAAAGGCCCAAAGCCCCACCGCGTAGCAGAGTAGCGCCCTGGCGGTCATGACTGTCGCTTCGGCATTGAAGGCGCCCCTTTGAAAAAAGACTGCGATAAGATCAGGGCCGAGCACCATGAGTCCTGCCATGGAAGGAAGGGTGATAAAGAAGATAAGTCTCAGGGCATGGGAAAAAGTTGACCTGAAATGGTCCATATCCTTTTCTGCGGCGTCACTAGCCAGGGATGGAAGCGCGGCTGTGCTGATGGCAATCGCAAAAACCCCCAGGGGAAACTGAATCAGACGATCGGCATAGTAAAGCCAGGAGACGCTTCCTTCCTTCAAGAGAGACGCAAGAAGCGTTCCTACGAACTGGTTAATCTGGTAGATGGCAGAGCCATATATCGCGGGAAGCATTAGGGTGCCTATTCTTCTAACAGCCGGATGGGAAGGCTTCCATCTTACGTGAAAAGAAAACCCGCATCTTTGAAGCCACGGAATCTGAAGTGCGACCTGGAGCATACCGCCTATAATGACCCCCAGCGCCAGGCCCAAAACCGGCTCTTTCATATTCGGCGAAATCAGAAATGCCCCCGCTATTATTGCGGCATTAAGAAGGATAGGCGCGGCTGCAGGGGCGGCAAAGCGCCTCAGGGAGTTAAGGATTCCCATAAAAAGGGCTACAAGGCCGACCAGCAATATGTAGGGAAACATTATCCGGGTCAGAAGAACTGTAAGCTCATATTTGTAGCCTTCGCCGCCGAATCCGAAGGCTTGCAAGCGAACTATCCATGGCGCGAGCAAAATACCCGCTGCGACAACAAATACCAGTACCACAGAAAGAAGTGTCGCCACTACCGAGGCAAGCTCCATAGCCTCTTTCTTTCCTTTTAACGATAGATATTCGGTGAAAACCGGAATAAAGGCTATTGTCAGTGATCCTTCGGCAAAAAGACGCCTAAGGAGATTAGGTATCCTGAAGGCAACGAAGAAGGCGTCGGCTGCGGTTCCAGATCCAAAAAAACGCGCAAGCACCATATCCCTTACAAGTCCAAGGATTCGGCTCAATAGTGTGAAAAAACTTACAACACCGGCCGCCTTGCTCACTTGTACGGATCCAAAGTCTCTTCCCATAGAAAACTCTTGACCAGATTCAAAATGTATTTTAAAATTCTAGATTACACTTAAATAATTCAGGAGGTCTCCCTTGGCAAACCATAAGTCTGCGCTCAAGAGGGCGCATCAAAGCGAAATAAGAAGAACTATAAACAAGACGAATAAGACCAGAGTAAAATCCGCCGTCAAAGCAATAAGGACAGCTATAGAGGAAAACAAGAAGGATAAGGCTGTTGAGGCCTTTCCATCGGTTGTTTCCGTAATCAGCAGGATAGCATCCAAAGGAACATTTCACAAGAAAACTGCCGCTAGAAAGGTCTCGCGCCTTGCCCGCATGATCAACAAAGCGGCCGCTCAGGGCTAGATAAGACCTCACAGGGCCGCCAGGATATATTTCATTACAAGCGGTGGGTCGCCTCCTTTTTTCAGGAGGCCGTCCACGTCGTAAAGGACCTCAAGCGCCCTTTTGAGATCAGATAGTTGCCACTTGGCGGCCTGCTGGACGAGTTTCTGAGCCTGAAAAGGACGAAGTCCAATACGAGCCGCCAACTCTTGACCCGCCAAGCCCCTCCTCATCAATTCCCCGGTTCTCAAGAGCAGGTTCACCTGACGGTTAAACATTCCAAGGAGCTTGAGATCCCAGGCCCTGTTTCCGCCCTCCTCTTCAATATATCTTTCCAGTACCGGAATAGCTTTTTTGTGGTCTCTCATAGAGAAGGCATCCATCAACTCAAACACGCTGAAAATCCTGCTGTGAAGAGCGATTTCCTTTATCTCCTTTACTCCGACAATAGAAGAGCCATACCTCAAAGACAGTTTCTCAAGCTCCGAATTAAGATCAATTAATCGGCCCCCTACTAATTGATAGAGATATTCACAAACCTCATCGCCCATTTTTATTCCCAGTTCGTCTGCCCGATCCCTGATCCACGGGATCAATTCCCTCTCTCTCAATTCCCTGAAATATACTGCCCCGCCCAAGGATCGCATGGTCTTGTAAAAGCCTATCCTGAAATCGGATCTTGCGCTTATACAGATGAGGCAGGATGACTCTACAGGCGCCTTCGCATAGGAAGCCAGAAGCTCAAGATTTTCCGAGGACACCTTCTCAAGCCTCCTGAGCAGGACCAGCCTTCGGTCAGCAAGGAAAGGAACAGACCTGGCGTTATCAATCGCATCGTAGACAACCCGTCCCGGGTCATCGTCGCAATAAAAGCTGCGGCTGTTCAATTCTCTCAGGGTTTCTGGGATAAGCTTTTCTTTTATCTTAGTAATTACGAACTCAAGGTAGAACTCATCCGGGCCGTAGAAAAGATAAACGGGGGAGACTGAGCCGCCCTTCAAACTCCTCAGCAAGGCATCGGGACTGAGGTCCTGCTCCATCAGAAGCGCTCCATCGTCTTTAAATATATCTTTTCCGCCAGATCTTTGGCTATCGTCTGAACGGCCCTTTTCTCATTGAACCTGGTCGTCATGGGGTCCGAACTCACTGAATAAGTGGCCTTCGCCTCCATGGCTTCTTCTTCCCACACCGGCTCGCCCGTCTTTCTGTCCAGCAGTTTGGCCCTTAACTTGAGACTAAGAGTTCTGGAAGAGGTTGTGTCATAGTAATAGGTCTCATCCTGAAATTTCGTCTTGGTTGATCTGTAGGTAAGGGGTTCGGTAATGATATCATATACCTCACCAGTGAGGAGAAAAGAGGCCTCTTCCTGCGGAACAATAGGAACACGGGCGTGACTTACAAACTCTTGCCTAACCATTCTTGTGAAGTCCGCCTCAAAGCCGGGAGAAGAGCTCTTGCTGGCCATCACGGGTATTGCAATGCTGGGGATACTTATCCCTACTGGCACTCCCTTTTCCCGCAGACTGTACCCGCATCCAGCCCCGCTAAGAAAACATATCTGAATCAGTGTCAGGATGACTCTACACCACCACATTGACCAACTTCTTCTGTACTACCACTGTTTTTTTGACGGTCTTGTCGGCTATAAATTGCCTCAACCTCGGATCAGCGAGGGCAAGTTCCTTTATTTCCTCTTCGCCCAGGGAGGCTGGAACCTCAATTCTGCTCCTTACCTTACCGTTTACCTGCAAAACCACAACTCTTTTCTCTTCCTTTAGAGCGGCCTCATCAACCGATGGCCATGGAACAGAAAGCAAGCAGCCGTCATTTCCCAGCGTTTCCCAAAGCTCATCGCAGATGTGAGGCACCACAGGAGATAGGAGGATCACTGCCATAGCAACTGCTTCTCTTATCACAAGCCACTCGCCCGCTCTCAGGGAGTCTTTATCTTCGAGTACCCTGTTTATTTCGTTTACAAGCTCCATGACTGCCGCTATAGCGGTGTTGAAATGGAATCGGTTTTCTATATCTTCTGTCACCTTTTTGATCGTCTGGTGAGTCTTCCTGTGCAGCGCAGGAAGGTATTCAGAGCCATCCTTCTCGCAAGGAAATGTCCCCGCGAGTTTATCCCTGCTATCCCAGACAAGTCTCCAAAGGCGGTGGAGAAAGCGGAACGAGCCTTCCACCCCTTTATCGTTCCATTCAAGGTCCCTCTCAGGCGGAGAAGCGAATAAGCAGAACATCCTCACGGTGTCTGCTCCGTATCTGTCTATAAGATCCTGAGGATCCACCACGTTCTTCTTTGACTTTGACATCTTAAGGCTCGCCCCCACTACCACCTTAGAGCCGCATCTTGAGCAGGTCCCCTCCCTTGCCTCATGAGGATAGAGATAGCCGTGGATCGGACAAGATTCTATCTCCTTGCACACCATCCCCTGTGTCAGGAGATTTGTGAAGGGCTCCCTGACCTTGAGGTATCCCAGGTCACTCAAAACCCTTGTAAAGAACCTCGAATAGAGGAGGTGCAGTATCGCATGCTCAATTCCACCTATATATTGATCCACCGGCATCCAGTAAGACACCTTCTCCGGATCAAGAGGTCCCTTATCGTAATCGGGACATGCATAGCGATCAAAATACCAGGAAGATTCAACGAAGGTGTCCATTGTGTCTGTTTCGCGCCTTGCCGGCCCTCCGCACCTGGGGCAGTAGGTCATGCAAAAAGAAGGTTCAAATGGAAGAGGTGAGCCTCCATTGGGCCTGACTTGAAGGTCAAGGGGGAGAACAACCGGAAGTTTATCTTTTGGAACAGGCACCGTCCCGCATTTATCGCAATAGACAATAGGTATCGGGGCTCCCCAGTAACGCTGTCTGGATATCCCCCAGTCACGGAGCCTGTAATTAACGGTTTTTTCTCCCAATACTTCGGACTTGAGATAATCGGCAATCTCCTCCATGGCCTCTGTGTTGCGCTTGCCGTCAAAAGGACCGGAATTAACCAGGACTCCTTCGCCAACATAGGCTTCGGTCATATTATCCACGTCCAGCACCTGCCCTTCGGGCTGTATCACGACCCTGAGCGGCAAACCATACTTCCTGGCAAACTCAAAATCCCTCTGATCATGGGTCGGCACCGCCATTATCGCGCCGGTTCCATAGTCAAAAAGAACAAAATTTGCTATATAAATTGGAATCTTGTCTCTGGTCATCGGATTCAGGCAGTAGCTGCCGGAAAATATGCCTTCCTTTTCTGTGAAATCAGATGTCCTCATAAAACGGTCCATCTTAAGGGTTCGGTCAACAAAGGCAAGCACTTCTCTTTCCTCCGGAAGTCCCTTTATCAATTTCGTTACCAGCGGATGTTCCGGCGCAAGACACAAAAATGTCGCCCCAAAGACGGTATCCTGCCTCGTTGTAAAAACCTCTATTACCTCATCCGGTTCCACCATCGGGAACCTTATGAGAGCCCCGTAGCTCTTTCCTATCCAGTTCTTCTGCATGGTAAGCACCCGCTCCGGCCAACCTGGCAGGCGCTCGCAGAATTCCAACATCTCATCGGCATAGCGGGTTATGCGCAAGAACCAGCTATCCATCTCCTTTATAGTGACCTCTTGGTCCGAATGCCTCCAGCAGCGCCCATCTTCAACCTGTTCATTCGCAAGCACGGTCTGACATTTATCACACCAGTTGACATGGGTACGTTTTTTGTAGGCAAGCCCTCTTTCATACATTTCTAAAAAGAAAAGCTGCTCCCATCGGTAATAGGAAGGATCGCATGTGGCAAGTTCCCGGTCCCAGTCGTAACTGAAGCCCATTCGCTTAAGCTGCCTTTTCATGGCAGATATGTTGTCATAGGTCCACTTGGCAGGATGGATGCCGTGTTCAATGGCAGCGTTTTCGGCCGGCAGGCCAAAGGCGTCCCAACCCATTGGGTGTATGACGTTTTTCCCTTGCATTCTCTTGTACCTTGCAACCACGTCTCCTATCGTGTAGTTGCGCACATGCCCCATGTGGATCTTTCCTGAGGGATATGGAAACATCTCAAGCAGATAATACTTATCCCTTGATATGTCCTCCTTCACCTTGAAAAGACCATCCGCCTGCCATCGCATCTGCCACTTGGATTCAACCCCTTCGGGTTCGTACCTAGACTCCATCATTGTCCTTCCCTATTTCAGGGTCATCCACGGTTTCCATGCCCCTGAGAACCTCCCTATATACAAAGTCCAGTATTCCATTTATGAATCTGCTCGATTCCGTGCCTCCATACTTCTTTCCCATCTCCAGGGCCTCGTCTATTGAAACCTTGGGAGGGACGTCTTCCACGAAGAGCATCTCATAAACAGCAAGCCTCAATAACGTTCTGTCAACCCTGGCCATTCTGTCAATCCGCCAGTTCTCAGAGGCCTTCCCTATCACCTCGTCGAGACGCATCCTGTTGGCGCAGACTCCGCTTACCAGTAACTTGGCATAGGGTCTTATATCCTCTGGGTTACCGAAATTCTCGCAGATGAGATCAAAGGCCTCATCCGCATCACCAGGATTGAACTCCAGATGGAAAAGCACCTGAACCGCCAGTTCTCGAGCCTTTCTTCTTGTTCCCATATTCCGAAAAAAATATCCCCAAAGCTAAAGAAAGAGACCAAAAAAAGAAAAGCCCAAAAGGGCTTTCTTCCACAACCAAAGACTTGTTAGATGCCTCTCAGAATCTATAGAGGCAAATCTTCACGAAGAGGCATTACTGTGCAGCTATACCCCCCCAGAGCCTAAGCCCTCAGTCAAGCTGCTTAAGCACATTCACGATCTCAATGGCAGCCATGGCAGCCTCTGCTCCCTTATTGCCGGCCTTGGCTCCGGATCTTTCTATGGCTTGCTCAAGATTATCCGTTGTCAGAACACCAAAGGTGACCGGAATCCCTGTCTCAAAGCCGACTGCTGCTATACCCTTAGACACCTCAGCCGCCACATAGTCAAAATGAGGGGTCCCCCCCCTTATGACGGCTCCGGTACATATCACAGCGTCAAATTTGCCTGACTTGGCGAGTTTTCTGGCAATGAGGGGAATCTCAAAGGCCCCTGGGACCTTTACCACAGTAAGATCACTCTGAGAAGCTCCATGTCTTAACACGGTATCAATAGCCCCTTCCAAAAGCTTCCCGCTTACAAAATCATTGAACCGGCTCACAACCACCGCAAAGCGAAGTCCGTCAGCTTTAAATTGTCCTTCAACTACCTTAAGCATCTCTATGCCCCCTAAAAAACTTATAACGCCTCTAATTATCTAGGATCTTCATGAGGTGCCCCAGCTTTTGACATTTCGTGGTGAGGTACCTCTTGTTTTCAGGCCTGGGCTGTATCTCTATGGGAACCCTATCCGTGACCTGGAGTCCATAGCCTTCAAGCCCAACTATTTTCTTGGGATTGTTTGTCATAAGTCTCATCTTGCGAACCCCAATGGCGGCCAATATCTGAGCCCCGACCCCATAGTTCCTCAGATCCGCGTCGAAACCCAGCTCCTCATTAGCCTCAACCGTATCAAAGCCCTTATCCTGCAAGGCGTATGCCTTCAATTTGTTGGCTAGCCCAATGCCCCTGCCCTCCTGCTGAAGGTAAAGAAGCACGCCCAATTCCTCTCTCTGGATAATTTCCATTGCCTTATCCAATTGTTCTCCGCAATCGCACCTGTAAGAACCGAATACGTCTCCGGTAAGGCATTCGGAGTGAACCCTGACCAGAATCTCCTTCTCCGGATCAATTGTTCCTTTTACTAAGGCAAGATGCTCAAAGGCATCTATGTCGTTAATAAAGGCCAATGCCTTGAATTCGCCGTATCTCGTGGGGAGAACAGTCTCCGCTACCTTGTGGACAAAGGATTCGTTTCTCATGCGGTATGCTATTATGTCAGCAACCGTGGCTATCTTGAGTCCGTGTTCCTTGGCAAATTTCTCCAGATCAGGCATTCGGGCCATGGTGCCGTCGTCTTTCATGATCTCACAGATCACCGCAGCAGGTCTAAGCCCGGTGAGTCGAGCAAGGTCAACAGAACCCTCGGTCTGGCCCGTCCTGAAAAGAACTCCCCCCCTTCTGGCCCTTAAAGGAAAGACATGACCCGGCTGAACCAGATCATCAGGCTTTGCGTCCACAGAGACAGCGGTGAGTACGGTATGCGCTCTGTCTGCCGCGGATATGCCTGTAGTAACACCGCATCTAGCCTCTATGGAAACCGTGAAAGCAGTCTTAAAGGGAGACTTATTGTCATAAACCATAGGGGTAAGTTTTAGGGTCTCTACTATGTCAGGGCTGAGAGCAAGACAGATCAGCCCTCTGCCGTACCTGGCCATGAAATTTATAGCCTCCGGCGTCACCTTTTCAGCGGCTATTGTGAGATCACCCTCGTTTTCCCTACTCTCATCATCTACAAGGATGATCATCTTCCCCTGTCTTAAATCTTCTAAAGCTTCCTCTATTTTCGAAACTGGCATATCATTCACCGTATCCATGTCTGAGGAGAAAATCTCTATCAATGCCTCCCGGTTCCTTTTCGGCCAATTTACCGGAGCTGCTGAGGATCCTCTCCACGTATTTTCCTATCATATCGGTCTCTAAATTAACACTGTCACCGGGCCGTTTTGTCAAAAGCCCTGTTTCACGGCCTGTCTGTGGAATGATATTGACCTCAAAGAAGCCCGCTCCGCAACGATTTATAGTCAGACTAATGCCGTCCACAGCAATAGAGCCCTTTTCAATAATATAACGCGAAAGGCCCCTGTCAATCACCACCCTGACCTGCCAGGACCTCCCGATGGGCGTCATCTTGTCTATCTTACCCATGCCGTCCACATGGCCCAGCACTATATGACCCCCTAAACGGTCGGTCAACCTAAGGGCCCTTTCGAGATTCACCCTATCGCCTGCCTTGAGTGAGCCAATGGTGGACCTTGAAAGGGTCTCCTGTGAGACATCAACGGTAAAAATCAAGGTACTTATTTCTGTAATGCTGAGGCAGACTCCGTTGACGCACACACTATCGCCCACTCGGCACTCATGGAGCGGAAAAGGCGCTTCTATGGCCAAAACCTCATCCTTGCCGGATGCTCTAATGGAGCTGATCGTTCCAACTCCTTCTACAAGCCCTGTAAACAATGCTCCCCCAGTGTCCGAATTCAAACAGTTACACGCAGCCCTATCGGAAACATTTCAGGTTCAAAGTCTCCGCTAACGGATGAGGCCCCCCACCAGTCCATCTCAAGAGGCCCGAAAAGACCACATCGCCGCTATCAGACACCTCCAAATTTAAAAAAGCCCCTCAATACTACTGTTACCTATTTTGTCCGGCAATTCCTGTATAGTCAGGATATCCTGCTACCATGATATCACTGCCGATCTTCTGCAATCTCACATTGCCAAGCCGTAAGCAGTTCTCCATCATTAGAGCCCCATGACCTCTGGCCATGGGCACTCCGTCATCTCCGGCAAGCAATTTGGGAGCAATAAAGACGACTACCTTGTCCACAAGCCTTTCCCTGAGAAAAGCGCCGGCTATCTCAGCACCGCCCTCAACAAGCAGACTCATAACCGACATAGCCCCAAGCCTCTCAAGAAGAACTAACAGATCAATCTTCCCGCCCATGGCAGGACAACGGACAATCTCAACGCGCTGCTTGGCCATCTTCCTTAGCCTTGCCCCGTTGGCCTCAGGGCCTATGGCAATCAAGGTGCGGGCATCGGAGAGATCCCTGACGATCCTTGCATCAAGCGGAGTCCTCAGAGAGGTATCAGCCACTATTCTTAGAGGATTCTTACCCCTTATACCACGCACAGTGAGCATGGGATCATCGGAAATTACCGTCCCCACCCCCACCAAAACGGCGTCCGACCGAGCCCTGAGCCTGTGTACGCAAGCCCTTGACCGCTCATTGGTAACCCACTTTGAATGGCCGCTTGAAGTGGCGGCCCAGCCATCAAGGGTAAGGGCAGACTTGAGGGTGACAAAAGGCCTTTTTGTCCTGGAATATTTTACGAATGCCTCATTCAGTTCCCTCGACTCATTCTCCATAACCCCTTCAATCACCTCAAGGCCATGCCCTCTCAGATAAGCGCAGCCTCCGCCCTTTACATCAGGATTGGGGTCCTGCATTCCGATAACGACCCTCGCGATTCCAGAGGCCAGGATCGCTTCTGTGCATGGAGGAGTGCGGCCGTAATGGTTACAGGGCTCAAGATTCACGTAAAGGGTGGCGCCTTCAGCCTTGCCTTCCAACCTCGAAAGGGCCTCCGCCTCCGCATGGGGGGCTCCGGCATACCTGTGGTATCCTCTTGCAAGGACCTTCCCGCCTTTTACGATAATCGCCCCCACCATCGGGTTAGGCGAGGTATTTCCCAGGCCCCTTCTTGCTTCCCGCAAGGCCTCTTTCATGAAGTCTATATCTGAGAGCTCAGCTTGTTTCCTCATCACGGCAGGGCACCGAATCAATCGGCGGGTGCTCCCTCCTTGATTTAAGAATCTCTTCCAGCTCGACCATGAATTCACCGATATCTCTGAACTGGCGGTAAACAGAGGCAAATCTCACATAGGCCACTTCATCCCATTCTCTGAGTTTGTTCATTACCTTTTCACCTATTTCGGAGCTTTCGATCTCCTTTTTATTAAGCTCCTGAAAATAGGACTCAAGGCCCTCAACGAACTCCTCAATCCTGTAACTCTCTACGGGCCTTTTCTGGCACGCCTTTCTGATTCCTGAAACAATCTTCTCCCTGTCGAAGGCCTCACGACGCCCGTCCTTCTTCACCACCATCGGGAGCATCTCTTCAAGTCGTTCATAGGTGGTGAAGCGTCTGGCGCACTCCAGGCACTCCCTTCGACGTCTCACAACCCTTCCGTCCTTGCTCAGACGGGAATCAATGACCTTATTATTGATCTTTGTACAAAAGGGGCACTTCATGACTTCAGCCTCACTAACTGGATGCCGGCCTCCTCAAGAATCTGGTCCGCAAGATCGTCGTTGTAACCCTCTTCGTAATAGATAGTTCTTATCCCCGCATTAATAAGCATCTTTGAGCATATCACGCACGGCTTGTTTGTGCAATAAAGGGTTGCCCCTGCTATGGATATCCCATGGTAGGCCGCCTGTATGATGGCGTTTTGCTCGGCATGAAGCCCGCGGCATAACTCATGTCTCATGCCTGATGGAACCGATATGCCATCTCTTATGCACCCAACCTCTTCACAGTGCCTGAGTCCCGCCGGAGCTCCGTTATATCCGGTGGCAAGTATCCTTTTATCCTTTACTATGATTGCCCCCACATGCCTCCTGAGACAAGTGGAGCGCTTGCCAACCATTGAAGTTATGGACATAAAGTACTCATGCCAGTCTGGACGGGACACTTAGAACTTACCTTCCAGGTAGGAATAGATCGGGAAGCCGGAGCACAGGCCCGTTACCTTCTGCCTTACCAGCCGTGCTGTTTCCTCGCAGGAGGGACGGTCAACCACCCTTGCGATCAACTCAGCAATAAGAGTCATCTCTGCCTCTCCCATACCGCGGGTTGTGACGGCAGGTGTCCCAAGCCTTATGCCGCTTGTAACGCGAGGCCCTTTGGAATCAAACGGGATCGCGTTCTTGTTGACCACAATCCCTGAGCGGCCCAAGGCTGCTTCAGCGTCAGCGCCTGTTATCTTTTTACCGGTCAGATCGAGCAGGATCAGATGATTATCGCTACCACCTGAAACCAGATCAAAACCCCGTTCAGCTAGTGCTCGGGCAAGTTCTCTGGCATTTAGAAGGATTTTTCTCTGATATTCCAGAAATCCCGGTTCAAGAGCCTCTCCCAGAGCCACAGCCTTTGCTGCTATAATGTGCATGAGCGGGCCGCCCTGAACGCCGGGGAAAACCCCTTTGTCAAGGCGGGTTCCGTACTCACCTCGGCCAAGTATCAACCCTCCTCTGGGTCCTCTGAGCGTCTTATGGGTAGTGGTGGTTATAAAGTCCGCATATCCTATGGGCGTTGGATGGAGACCCACGGCAACCAAGCCTGCGATATGCGCCATGTCAACCATCAGGAATGCCCCGCAGGAATCTGCTATCTCCCTGAATTTATCAAAATCAATAATCCGAGGATAAGCGCTTGCCCCGGCAATGATAATCTTTGGTTTCTCCCTGGCAGCAAGCTCAGAGAGTCTCTCATAATCAATAAGGTGGGTTTTCCTGTCCACACCGTAGGATATTGCCCTGAATAGAATGCCTGAGAAACTTACCGAACTGCCGTGGGTCAGATGGCCCCCATGAGCAAGGTCCATTCCCATTATAAGATCGCCCGGCTTTAAGAATGTGAGATAGACTGCCATATTAGCCTGGGAGCCCGAGTGCGGCTGAACATTTATATATTCCGCTCGAAAAAGCTGCCTCCCTCTTTCTATTGCAAGCCTCTCGATCCGGTCAACAAATTCACATCCGCCGTAATAGCGTGAACCCGGATAGCCTTCGGCATATTTGTTGGTCATGACGCTCGCCTGGGCCTCCATGACGGCCCGGCTGGCGTAATTCTCCGACGCGATAAGGACAAGGTTATCCCTTTCCCTTAAAAATTCCGCCCCTATTGCCCTGTAAACCTCGGGATCTGTCGCCTGTAACGGCCTGTTAATAGCTTCCATTCTCTCTCTAACTTCAAAGATCAAAGGCAACTGCTCAGGTTGTCAGGTTCACGGTTAGTTGGCTTTCGTTCTTAATATTTCTTGAGATAGTTGATGAATCCACGAATGTCAATTCTGGCTTCTTTGTTAAACGGTACACTTTCCGGGTCAATTCACGTGCCGGTTGCCAGGCCTCAATATCCTCAAACCGCTCAATCTTCATCGCTCTCTAACCTTGAACCGTGAACCATTGAACTTTGAACCTGAGTAGTTACGTTTAAAGATTAAGGCCCGCTCCGAGGGTCCTGTAAAGATCGAGGGTCTTAAGACTTCAGTGGCCTCATGCTCCGGGCTCCGGTCAATCCTTACGCTTTATATGGCTTGAAGACCAGAGTAGCGTTGGTGCCTCCGAAACCAAATGAATTTGATATGGCATATCTGATGATCCTTTTCCTGGTCTTATTTGGAACGTAATCAAGGTCGCATTCAGGATCCTGGGTTTCATAATTTATCGTAGGAGGCAGGATACCGTGCTTCAGGGCAAGTACCGTGTAAATAGCCTCTACTCCACCGGCCCCTCCAAGGAGGTGCCCGGTCATAGACTTTGTAGAACTCACGGCAAGTCTGTAGGCGTGCGCCCCAAAAACAGCTTTTATCGCCTTGTTCTCGGACAGATCATTAAGCTTGGTGGATGTACCGTGGGCGTTTATATAATCAACGTCATCCGGCCTGATCCCCGCATCAGCCAGGGCCGCCTTCATACAGGTGGCAGCGCCCTTTCCCTCCGGGTCAGGCGCAGATATGTGGAACGCATCCGCGCTTGAACCATACCCTGCCATCTCAGCATAGATAGGCGCGTTTCTCTGGAGGGCATGCTCAAGGTCCTCAAGAATCAGTATCCCCGATCCCTCGCCCATCACAAAGCCATCGCGGTTCATTTCAAAGGGTCTGGATGCCTTTTCAGGCTCATCGTTCCTTGTGGAAAGGGCCCTCATGCTGCAAAAACCACCCAGAGCGAGAGGTGTAATCAACGCCTCAGCCCCGCCCGTTATCATCACGTCGGCCCTGCCTTCTTTGATGTATCTGAAAGCCTCACCTATGGCATGTGAGCTTGAAGCACAGGCCGTTTCAATGGAGAGATTAGGCCCCGTAGCTCCAAATTCAATAGCTATCATACCTGGGGCCATATTGGCGATAATTCCGGGGATAAAAAAAGGACTTACCCTGCTGGGGCCGCGTTCGAGAAGCACGCGGTGATACTGCTCCAGCATGGTAAGGCCTCCAAGGCCGGAACCAGTTATGCATCCCGCCCTGTGAGATTCCGAAGGGTCTATCTTGAGTCTTGAATCCTCAAAGGCCATTCTTGTGGAAGCAATGGCAAAATGAATGAATATATCGAGACGTCGAAGTTGCTGCTTGTCAACATAGTCCTCCGCCTTAAAACCCCGGACTTCGCCGCCGATCCGTGTAGGGAAATCGGAAACATCGAATTTTGTTATCGGCCCTATACCGGAGACCCCTTCACATAAAGCCTTCCAGTTACTCTCCACTCCGGTACCCAGAGGGGAAACCATGCCCATTCCCGTTACTACAACCCTTCTGGCCATCGTAGTGCTCCTTTTTCTATCATTGTTAATGCCGTCCGGCCAATTAGGGATACCGCAGATATCACTTGCCGGCCAGCGCCTTCACTATATAGTTTATCGCATCCTCTACTGCGCCTATCTTCTCAGCATCATCATCTGGGATAGAGATGCCGAACTCTTCCTCCATGGCCATTATGAGCTCCACCTGGTCAAGTGAGTCAGCGCCAAGGTCATCCACAAAAGACGCCTTAGGGACTACGTCCTTTTCATCTACGTCCAACTGCTCACAGATTATCTTTTTAACCCTCTCCTCTATGGATGCCATTTATAATTACCCTCCCAAAAACTTTTTTCGCCCAGGTCATAAGGGCTTATGAATATTATTAAAATTTTTCAGAAAAAACATGCCGTTATTACATATACATGCCGCCGCTGACGTGCAGGACCTGGCCTGTCAGATAGCTTGCGGCATCGGAGCAAAGCCAATATACCGCCTCAGCAACATCATCCGGAGTTCCCATCCTGCCAAGAGGTATTTGCTCTATGAATTTCTGTTTAACCTTTTCAGGCAATCCTGATGTCATATCGGTATCAATAAACCCTGGCGCCACCGCATTGACGGTAATGCCCCTTGCAGCGATCTCTCTGGCGACGGTCTTGGTAAAACCCATTATGCCCGCCTTGGACGCGGCATAGTTGGCCTGGCCGATATTTCCAATCTGACCGCTTACGGAAGCTATGTTGACTATTCTGCCTGATCTCTGCTTCACCATCTCCCTGACGACGGCCTGAGTACAATTAAAAACACTCTTAAGGTTCACAGCCAGAACGCCGTCCCAGTCAGCCTCGCTCATTCGCATAATAAGCTTGTCCCTTGTTATTCCTGCATTGTTAACAAGCACATCCACCTGTTTGCGGCGCGCGATGAGATCACGAAAGAAGTTATCAACATTGGAGAACGATGAAACATCAAGCCTATGTACTTCGCATGCAGCCCCTTTTTGTTCAATCATATCAAGAGTCTTTCTGGCAGCATCGTCGTCCGGATCAAAGTGAGCGAGAACAATGAGGCAATGATCCTCAGCAAATCTCCTCGCCACGGCCCTGCCGATTCCCTTTGATCCTCCGGTGACAACAACGACCCTGGAAAAGCTATCACTCATAGCAGCGCCCTTCCCCGGATTGGTTAATTACATCCATCATTCGGTTTCTTCAGTATTGATGATAGTCTTTCCCCTGTAAGTGCCACATTTCGCACAAACCCTGTGCGTTAATGTGGGTTCATGGCACTGAGGGCACATGACCACGTTAGGCATCTTAGCCCTGTCATGACTCCTGCGCGTATCCCTCCTAGATCGAGATGTCTTCTTCTTTGGAACAGCCATTTTATTCTCCTTATTTTATCCTTAAATTCTTAATCACGGAAAAGCCTTTGTCCTCGGAGTTACCTGCGCATCCGCACCTCTCGTGGTTAAGGTTGACGCCACACGCTGGGCACAGCCCGAGGCAGTTCTCACTGCAGAGTGATTTCATGGGAAGGGTAAGAAATACCTGCTCTCGGATAGCCTCAGCAAGATCTATTTCATCCTCCGCGACAAAGTGATCCTCCAAATCCTCAGCATCCAACTCCTCATCGCCAGGGTTCAGATGGAAGTGACGAGTCACAAACACTTTGAAATCGCTCTTTATATCATGCCCATAAGGTTCAAGGCACCTGTCACACGTCATGATCAGCCTGCCTGAAAATGAGCCCTCAAGGATGAACCTGCTTCCGGCCCTGGCTATAGACACTCTGGCAGAGAGCGGTCCATCTAGCCCCGGCATTTGTCCCTGAGCATCAAATGTCTGCCACCATCCGGCATCCAGCCTAAGCTCAAAATGCCGAGGTATATCCGTTATGGGACTGAGATCTATAATCATGCGATTTCATCCCCTGCACAAAGGCAGATCCGACACCCCCCGACAAAATGATAAAACTTGAGTATATTGGTAGTCATTTCTTTGTCAAGATAATTATCTCGTGGCACCACCCCAGTTATCCTCAGCGAGCTGACACAGCAATATACTACACTGACTGGCGATGCTGAGCATTTGACTTTCCGGCGGGCCGGCAATATAGTGAAATCAATAAGGAGGATATCAGATGGATCGTCAAACTGGTCCAAGGCTTTTTCTCTTGCTTCTTCTTTGTTCTCTATCCCTGCTGCTGCTCATTTTTTGGACCTATCTCTCTGCTATTGTCCTGGGAATGCTTCTGGCAAGCGTCTCATATCCGTTGTATCAGTTCTTAAAAGGAATACTCAGAAACAGACACAGGCTCGCGGCCGGATTGATGACTTTCTTCATCCTTTTTGTCCTCGTGATCCCAGTCGGGTGGTTCGTGGAGACGCTGTCAAGACAGGCATTTGACTTCTACAACCGGACAAGATCAGCCGTATCCCAAATGGAGTTACAGCAGTTTATAGAAAGCGATAATATTTGGGCTGCTAGAGTCAGGAACACTGCAAAGACCCTGGGTTTTCAGATCAACCATGAGATGTTGAACCAGTTGGCCACTTTTCTTGGAAAGGATGTTGGCCTGTTCGTTTATAAACAGCTAACCTCTGTTGCTTCCAACGTAGTAGGCTTCCTGATCCATTTCTTCCTTATGATGGCAACGATCTACTTTCTTTTCAGAGACGGTGAAAGGCTTCAGGGATATATCCTACAGCTACTACCGGTGCCGGGGCCCCAGGTTGAAAAGGTCGCCGGCAAGTTTCATGAGATGGCAAGGGCCATCATCATAGGAAACGGCCTTTCAGGTATCATACAGGGGATCATGGGCGGCTTTGGTTTTTTTCTTTTCGACATGCCTGCGCCTTTTCTCTGGGGCACAGTGATAGCGGTTATGGCATTTCTACCTATCATAGGAGCCAGCGTTGTGTTTATTCCTGCCAGCGTCATCCTTCTTATTCAGGGCAATACCGGAATTGCGCTGGGTTATCTGAGTTACAATGTTATCTACAGCTCGGCAACGGAGTATTTCTTTAAGCCACGTTTCATAGGCAAGGGAATGAGTATGAATCCCCTGCTTGTTTTTCTAGGGATTCTGGGGGGGATGAAACTCTTCGGGGTAATAGGCATTATTTACGGCCCACTGATTATAACAGTGTTTCTCACTTTGGCAGAGATATACAGACTGGAGTACAGACCTAAGGAGGGCCTGAGCGAGATCATATCGCGGCCCATTTGATCATAGGCGCTTTCTTGAAGCAGGAGGACTGGGAAATGGAAAAGAAGCTGGGCGTCGGCATAACAATAACTCAGCATATACTCAATCAGCAGAGGGGTAACCCCGATGCCACAGGGGCCTTCACCACCTTGCTGAACGAACTTATCGTTGCGGCCAAGGTTATCTCAAGAGAAGTCAACAAGGCTGGGCTGGTGGACATACTTGGCTCCACCGGAAGGATCAATGTTCAGAATGAACGGGTACAAAAACTGGATGTCTTCGCCAATCAGATCATCATTGAGCGGATGCAACACATAGGGCAGCTCTGCTGTATGGTCTCGGAGGAAAACGCGGATCTTATCGAGATCCCATCCAGGTTTCCCAAGGGTAACTATATACTGTTGTTCGATCCCCTCGACGGTTCAAGCAATATTGATGTCAACGTCAGTATCGGAACCATTTTCAGCATATATCGCAGGAATAGCGCGCTTACGGAATCCGAAGTCCCTCTGAGCGACGTATTGCAGGCAGGAAGAAATCAGGTCGCAGCAGGATATTTTCTTTACGGCTCAAGCACGATGATGGTCTATACAACAGGAAACGGCACAGGGGTCCATGGATTTACCCTCTATCCAAGCCTTGGTGAGTTTCTTCTTTCGCACGAATTAATAAAGATACCGGATAGGGCAAAGACTTACAGTGTGAATGAAGGCAACTACTTTTACTGGGATGAAAGAACAAAGGGTTTGGTGGATTTCTTTAAGGCCAGGGACAAAGACACCGGCAGGCCCTATACCTCACGATATGTGGGAAGCCTGGTCGCAGACTTTCACAGGAATCTTCTCAAAGGAGGAATATTTCTCTATCCGGCCGACAGTAAGGACCCCAAGAAACCCGCCGGAAAGCTAAGGCTGATGGTAGAGGCCAATCCCCTTGCCCTCGTGGTCAAGGAGGCAGGAGGATACGCAAGCGATGGCAAGGGAAGCATTTTGGACATAGAACCCATAGAACTGCACCAAAGAACGCCTCTTTTCATCGGAAGCAAAAAAGATGTGGAATTCGCAGAATCTGTTATCAAAGGAGATACAAATCCATAGAGGACACACTGCATCCGGACTCTGGCGCGTCTTTCCGCTTCGATCCTGAAACGATTGCACAGACTCGTCTGTTCAGGGTTTTACAAGCAGTTTCCTGCCGGGGACTATGACCGTAACAGGATTTATTTTATTGAGTTTGCAGAGATCCTCCACGGAAATACCGTACTTCAGCGAGATACGGTAGAGGGTTTCCCCCTTCTTCACCTCGTGATAAACGGCATTTGCCTGAGCACCTTCGTTTTCCTTTATATTAGTGTCCGCCTTTTTTACCGGAACATCATTTGCGTGGACCTTTTTATCCGCCTTTAGGCCCGCAGGAGCAGGCTCATCCGAGATCCTTTTTTCGGCCGAAAAGGCTTTTTCCTGAACCGCCGCATGCGTCTGTCTCTTTGTCGCTTCAGAAACCTGTCTTAGGTCATCCGACATTTTCTCCAATTGCTGCTTGAGAAGGAGGCCGAGTTTCTCCGCTTCGACCAATGCCTGCCGGACCTGCTTTTGTTCCTTCTCCATGGATGAGATCCTGCCGTCAATCCCCTGCATTCGCGAGACAGTCTCCTCCAGATGCTGAATCCTTGGGAGAAAAACCGAGAGATCAGGCTCCCTGGGCGCGTTTTCTCGGCTTATAAGAATGAATGCGATAAAGATTACTGCGGCTAGAGCAGCCGCTCCGAAGACAACATAATAAATCTTTCTTATGCTGAAGCCGTGAGTATCTCTATTTTCCTCAGCATTTGATCCATCAATCTCCACCAGGGATTCAGCCATGTCTTCAACAAAATTCCCCATCTCTGAGTCCTCTCTACTTGGTATCGCATTTTCATCCGGTTTTCTGATAGCCATATTACCTCCAGAAAAGTCTTGATATCAATATGTTAGGTGCGGCTCAAAAGCGGCGGTTCCTCGAACCAATAAAGCAAACCACTTGCTGATCCACTGCGAATAGGATATACAAGAACCGCAGAGGGGGCAAGTGAGTGATACGGAACTGCCTTGTTTCCTAAAATTTATCCTTTTAACGAACAGAGTGATTTCATATAGTACAAAATATCTGATCCTAGGCTTGGGGATCTCCCGGCGCCTTTTGCATGGGACTGCCGGGAGACTTGGAACCGAAAAGAGAGTTACAAAATGGAAAAGCTAGACAATCCTGGCACCATTTCAAAAAGACGTCTCAGGCTCGGAGACTATCTCATCAAAGCCGGCCTTATAGATGAAAAGACCCTTGCAAACGCCCTGGAGATCCAGAAGGTTCAGAAAAAGCGGATAGGCCAGATCCTCATGGACATGGGTACTGTGGCCGATGAAGATATCGCAAAGGCCCTAGCCCAGCAGCTTAAAATACCTTTCGTCCGGCTGAAGGACGTACAGATCCCTCAGGAGATAATCTCTCTTGTTCCCGCTGAAGTCGCCGAGAACTATCTGCTCATACCAATAAGGGAGATAAACAAAAACCTGGTTGTAGCCATGGCTAATCCACTGGAGATTTATGCCATTGATGATCTGAGGTTCATAACCAGGATGCCCATAAGCATAGTTGTTTCTCCCCAGGGGGATATTCTGGGAGCAATCAACAGATACTATCCCAACAAGGACCTTGAGGCTGATTTTGCCATGAGGCCCGGGCTGGATGAAGGGCTCGAAATAGTTCCTTCGGTGAAGGAGGATGAAAAGGATGTCCACGATCTTGTGGCGTTGACATCCCTTCCTCCGATAGTGCGCTTTACCAACTCAGTTCTCGCAGACGCGATAAGACTCAAGGCTAGCGATATCCATATAGAGCCTCAGAAGAACAACATCGTTATCCGCTACCGCGTTGACGGAATAATGCGGGAGATCATGGAGACGGATAAACATGTACACGCCTCGATAGTCTCCAGGATAAAGATCATCTCGGATATGGACATATCGGTAAGGAGAAAACCGCAGGACGGCAGATCCCAGGTGAAATACAACGAGAAGACATACGATCTAAGGGTTTCGACCATACCCACATCCTACGGAGAAAAGGTAACCATAAGGATACTGGATCAGAACAAGAGCGGGATGACACTGGATACTATTGGCCTTGCGTCTCAGGAGCTGAAGAGACTCTTGAGCGCGATTACCAGGCCCCAGGGCATAGTCCTCGTAACTGGTCCGACCGGAAGCGGCAAGTCCTCTACATTGTATGCCTGCCTCAACAAGCTGAATTCCCATGAAGTCAACATTATAACCGTTGAGGATCCCATTGAATATGAGATTCAAGGCATCAACCAGGTACAGATCCATCCGGCCGCCGGCATTACCTTTGCCTCAGGTCTCCGCTCAATATTGAGGCAGGATCCGGACATAGTAATGGTGGGGGAAATAAGAGACGCGGAGACCGCCGAGATAGCTTTTCAGGCCTCACAAACAGGCCACCTCGTCTTATCTACCCTCCACACAAATGACGCCCCTTCAGCCGTAACGCGATTAATGGATCTTGGTGTCCAGCCTTTCTTGATATCTTCTGCATTGCTGGCTGTAGTGGGTCAACGTCTCGTGAGAAAAATCTGTCCCAATTGCAAAACCGAAGATCCCATGGCTGCTCAATTATTGGAGAAGCTTCCTTCTCATCTTACCAGGGATCGCAAGATAACTCTTTGGAAAGGGCTCGGCTGCGAATCTTGCCAGTACACAGGGTACAGCGGCCGGCTGGGGATCTTTGAACTCATGACCATGACCCCATATCTAAAGGACCTTCTTGTCCCGAATGTGGCCTCCCAGACCCTGGCCAAGGGGGCAGCTCGCGAGGGTTTCCGCCCGCTGAGCTTCGATGGGATAGACAAGGCTTTCAGGGGAATCACTACCGTTGATGAAGTCTTGAGGGTAGCTCCGCCCGAGGAAGAATCTCCCTCTTCAACCCAAGCCATTTCAAAAGAGGATGAAGCACCTCAAGAGGCTTTGCCTCAAATTGAGTCAAGGCCTTCTGTAGGGTCGGTCAGGCCTACAAAGGTGGTTGTGGCCGACGACAGTGAACTGGTCTTGAGGTTGATGAGAAATATACTGGAGACGGAGGGATACCTTGTGATGACCGCAGGAAACGGCGAAGAGGCCCTCAAAATCGCTGTCCAGGAAAAGCCCGACCTTATAGTCACTGACCTGATGATGCCTGTAATGGACGGTATTTCACTCACCAAGAAGCTCAAATCCAACCTCACAACCCGTTATATTCCGATAATCATGCTCACTTCCAGGGATGAAGTGGACTCCGAGGTGGCCGGAATAGAGGCCGGAGCCGATGATTATATTACGAAACCTGTTAATCCCAAGAGGCTTGTGGCCAGGATCAGAAGACTCATAGCAAGACCTGTGATAGCTCAGGTTTAGCTTTGCCGGCGAGGCCTTGCTGCCTGGTTTTGCCACGCGTTTTTTTGCAGGCTAGGCCTGCGTTCCATCCCACAATACATACAAAAACGTCTTTTTTTACCCCGCGTTACACACAAAAGTCGGGCTACCCGATCGGCGATGATTGCCCTCCCAAGATAACACGTTAATATTTATGTTTAATAACACTTTACATAAGACTGGCATGAAGGTTGCTTCTCTGTTCATAAAACATTTAAGGAGGAGAAGAATATGAACTCAGGAGATACTGTTTTTGTTATTATATCCGCTGCCCTTGTGATGATAATGACACCGGGGCTTGCTCTTTTTTACGGCGGACTCGTGAGAGGAAAAAACGTCCTGGGAACGATTATGCAGAGCTTTGTTATCCTTGCCCTCATCAGCCTTGAATGGATCTTATGGGGATATTCTATGGCATTTGGTCCAGACCATTTGGGCATCATTGGAGGACTGGACTGGTTAGGGTTGTCAGGCGTTGGGATGGAGCCAAGCAGCAACTATGCAACCACGATTCCACATCTGGCCTTCATGATCTTCCAGGGCATGTTCGCGGTCATTACCCCAGCCCTCATAACAGGGGCCTTTGCAGAGCGTATGAAGTTCAGTGCCTTTCTTCTTTTTACGCTCCTTTGGGCTACATTTGTCTATAATCCCCTGGCACACTGGGTGTGGGGG
>JBGSUA010000159.1:0-1922 GCA_041753575.1 Desulfatiglandaceae bacterium | reverse complement strand
TGCCGACCATAACCGCCAAAAGACCATGACCATCCAGACCGATGAGTTTATCCGCAGGTTCCTGCTTCATGTCTTGCCGGCTCGCTTTGTCCGGATACGTCACTTCGGTCTGCTGGCCAACCGGCACCGCAAAAACAACATCGCCTTATGCCGTAAGATTCTCGGAGGCCCTAAAACCGTAACCCAAGAAAACGCCAGGCCGGAGACCTGGCAGGAACAATTGCTCAGGATCTGTGGAATGGATCTCACGGTCTGTCCCATCTGTCAGAAAGGCAAAATGTTCAGAGTGGCGCTGCTGCTCCCTTATCGCTGCAACAGCCCTTAGCTTTTCCAAGGAGTTCAATGAATAAGGCGTATATAAATTATCCAGCTTCTCGCGAAAATGACTCCCCGTTTCGCCAGGGACCCCTATGGCCTAAAATCGGATATTATGCCTCGCTCCGGTTCTCCATAGGCCAATCTATCCCTTGGCCCATACCCCTAACTGCCAGTTTCAGCTCATCAGGGTCTCCAATACTCCCGACTCATACCCCTTCGAGTAGAAAAAAACTACTCAGAAAGGTTTGAATCCCCATAGGCGCGAACATAGGTGCGCGCGCGGCTTAGTTCTTCATGCGTCAATCCAAAATTGTTTTCCCTGCCTTGATTATCTTCCCATCCTTCCGCTGAACAACTTTGGAGTGACGCTTATTCGTACTCAATTGATTTTTCACAAATGGAACTTACAAGATTTCAGCTTGCTATATTGTAGTTCCTGATTGAGGCGGACAAAGAAAAAGGATATCCTCCTATTCTGCAACTGTTTATTCCGACCACGAACAAGGGGGAGACTACCATGAGAGGACAGAGGACGAAAAGGGTCAATAAGGTAACCGAGGGCACACTGATTGCGACAGTAGACATAGGTTTAACCGGGAATGTCGGGTACTGTACGACCCTGGACGGGAGAAGCAGCAAGACTTTCAAGTTCAACAACACCCGGGAAGGATTCGAGAAGTTCTGGGGTATGGTCTTGGCCAGTAAGAACCGGTTTGGGTGTGATGAAGTGCTGGTGGGCTATGAGTCAACGGGTCCCTATGCCGAACCCCTGGTCCATTATCTGGCCAATAAACCGGTCAAGATGGTCCAGGTCAACCCGATGCACACCAAGAAGATGAAGGAAGTCCAGGACAACTCTCCTTTGAAAACGGACGACAAGGACCCTCGAGTGATCGCGGATATCATTCGGCTGGGACGGGCCTTGACTATTGTTGTCCCTGAGGGGGATGCGGCCTATCTGAGGAGGGTGACCAACGCCAGGGAAAGGCATGTGAAAGAACGGACCGCCCTGCTCAATCAACTTCAGCAGCTGGTTTTTCTTATTTTTCCTGAATTCAAAACCGTGTTGAAGGATATGAAGGGCAAGACAGCTCAGTACCTTCTGAAAAGATATACCACTCCTGAAAGGATAGGGGCCTTATGCAAGAGACCGCTTGCTAAAGAGATGTGGAAGCAAAGCAGGGGGTGGTTCGGTATCCTGGACGCGGAGGCTCTGATCGGCCTGGCACGGGAGACGGTAGGCATCAAAGAGGGACTGGCTGGCATAGTCATGGACATCCGGCATATCCCTATGCAGCTTGAATCGGAAGAACGGTTTATAGCCGAGATAGAGGCCGAGATGGAAGCCACCCTGGAACGGATACCTTATAGCGCACGGTTGTTGTCGATCAAAGGCCTGGGCATCGTTTCCGTATCGGGGCTCATCGGCGAGGTGGGGGACTTTTCAAAATTCAGCACCCAATCTGAGATTATGAAGCTGGCAGGGCTTGACCTATATGAGATCAGCTCGGGGAATAGAAAAGGGCAGAGAAGGATATCCAAGAGGGGCAGGAGTCTCCTAAGAAAAATTCTATATTATGCGGCTATCCAAACGATAAGAAAGA
>JBGSUA010000158.1:0-5823 GCA_041753575.1 Desulfatiglandaceae bacterium | reverse complement strand
CAGAATGGATTATGTACTTTGCTACTACAGGCCAGAAAATCAATTTCCTGCAAGGGTCTTCGGCGGTTTTGCAGAGGAACTTAAAGACAAGGAGGGGTGCTCGGTTGATAAATTTACATATCTGCCTTATACCAGGCTCTCCCTTGCGAAGAAGCTTCCCCAGGGCTGGACACTGGAAGAAAGCACTGCCGGTGACCTGTGGGAGTTAAACAGCACCTACTCAAACGGATCCGGAGGCCTGCTTCTAAGGGCTCTTGACCTTCAGCATGAGGGAACGCCCGGAGACGGGCTTGAGGGCTCTTATCGGGCGCTTGGGCTGAAGCGACGATCCAAGAGCTACTCTCTTTTCGATGAGGGGGTAATCAAGGCTGTCATCCTTGTGAACGAATCGGATCTGGGGATCAATCTATCCGAGCTGCTTAACTGCATACAGATTCTTGCTGTAGATCCCGAGGCGCTACCGTGGAGCGTCCTCTCCGTTGCGATTGGGAGACTTACCTCAGGATATCAGGGTGACAAGGTGCCCTTAATGTTTTATCCCCACAACTACACACAATTACAAAACATACCTTGCGAGAAAGAATATGAGGCGTGGGTGCTTAATTGTGAACAAGGGCACCGTTTCATGGAATATATGCAAAGGAGATTTAGAATAAGATTTTGAAATAAATTAGTAATTCATACCGCTATGCCTTCCTCACCCTCTTCAAACAAGGTGAAATGATTTTATTGTCTTTTCAAAAGTTGTTGATACTGCCTTCCTGAATAAATTATACTAAAAAATCGGGTTGAGAACTGGGGCTCTTTTGGCCACGGACTGCAAGAGGCAGTTCAGATATGCCGGTATCATTTTATGTCTTATTGCCACCTGGACGGCTGGATGTATGGAAGAAGAAGAGAGCACTGAACACAACAAAACCGACAGGCTGGACGAACCTCTCTATAATAGCAGGCTTGCCCAGAATTATCTTGAATACCTCAAGAAGTTTTATCCCAGCATAGACTTAAACCATCTTGCAGTGAAAGCCGGCTTGACTCTCTCCGAACTGGAGGATTCCGCACATTGGCTTACACAACGGCAGATGGATAGCTTCTATCTCACCGTAGTACGGGAAACTGCAAACGATGCGATATCCAGGGAGGTCGGGCGATATTCGGCTTTTTCACATGCGTCGGGGGTACTAAGACAGTATTTAAGAAGATTCCTTACACCGATAGCCGCATATTGGATGGTTGAGAAAATATCTTCACTTCTGACGAAAGCTACAACTAACTCGGTTAGAAAGCTCGGAAGAAATAAGGTTGAGATATCTGTTACTCCCTTACCTGGTATCGTTGAGCGCCCAAATCAATGTCAGAATCGTTTGGGTATGTTTGAGGCTCTGGCTAAGGTCTTTACTGGAAAGTATGCATCGGTTGAGCATCCAGTATGTCACCACAAGCAGGGCGGTAAATGCGTTTACATTGTTGCCTTTGATATGACTCCTAGCATCGTGTGGAGGCTGATTCGCAATTATTCGCTCATAGCCGCATTGGTTATTCCTGCCGCTTCATTCCATTTCTTGGCCATGGTACCATGGCTTTTTTTGTGCCTCTCATTTTCGGTGTTGTCTCTAACTATTTCCATTTATTCCGCAATGTTGGAAAAGAGGGAATTATCATCGTCTATTGAGAAGCAGGGGGACTCCGCTAAGGCACTACTGGATGAAATGCGACGACGTTACGATAACGCAATGCTGGTTCAGGAAATAGGACATGCCACTCTGAATATCCTCGATAGTCAAAGGCTCCTAAAGTCTGTAACAGAAACTATTGCTAGGCGGTTAGATTTCGATAGAGGTATGATTTTACTAGCGGATGCCAATAAGGAAAGCCTGATTTTCGGCGCGGGTTTCGGATATAGCCTTGATCAGGAAAACCGGTTGAGAACCGCCAGTTTCAGTCTAAATAAACCCGATTCAAAAGGTATCTTTGTCGCGTCCTTCAGAGAACAAAAACCTTTTCTGATTCGCGATATTAATGAGATGGAGGAAAAGCTATCTCCCAGAAGCCTTGATTTGGCAAAAGAGATGGGCGTGCAGGCAATGATCTGCGTGCCTATTGTTTATGAGTACGAAAAAGAGTCATTGGGGATAATAGCCGTGGACAACATAAAAACCAAGAGGCCCCTGACTCAGAGTGATATGGGCCTGTTGAAGGGGATCGCTGCTCAGATGGCCGTCAGTCTCATTAATGCAAGGTCTTTTCAGAGGCTTCAGGTAAGTGAAAAGAAATACAGGGATTTAGTTGAAAACGCAAGCAGCATCATATTGAGGGTGGATACTGAAGGGAAAATCACTTTTTTTAATAAGTTCGCTCAAAGGCTTTTCGGATACCGTGAGGAAGAAATAGTTGGGAAAGGCATAGAAGGTACCATCCTTCCAGAGGAAACAAATATCCGGGAGTGGATCTCAGAGCTCATTTATTCCTTTCAAAGCAGCTCGGAGAGGACTGCTGTAAGGGAAGAATCACTTCAACTCAAGAGCGGGGAAGATATTACTGTTTCATGGATTTACAAGCCTATTTACGATGCCGAAGGCTCTGTCCTGGAGATACTTTGTATTGGAATTGATATAACGAGGCTCAAAAAGGCTGAACAAGAAAATAGAGAGCTTGAGACTCAACTCCTTCACTCTCAGAGGATGGAGGCAATAGGTACTCTGGCGGGTGGAATTGCTCACGACTTTAATAATATACTATCGGCAATAATAGGTTATACTGAACTTGCGCTTTATGTGAGTAAAGATGAAGCCAAGAAGCGACATCAGATGGAAGAAGTTCTAAAGGCCGGTCAAAGGGCCAAGGATCTTGTTCGTCAAATACTTTATTTCAGCAGGCACACGGATCAAGAGCGACAGCCAATAGAAATACAACTTGTCATCAAGGAGGCGCTCAAGATGCTTAGGGCTTCATTGCCTGCAACAATAGAAATAGTCCAGGACATGGAGCCTGAACCGTGTATTGTCGTAGCTGATCCCACTCAGATCCATCAAGTAATCATGAATCTTTGCACAAATGCCAATCACGCAATGAGAAAGACTGGGGGGGAACTTAAGATTGACCTTCACCACTTGGAGCTGAGTAGCTCTCGATTAAGAAACTATCCCGAACTGAAGGAGGGCGATTACATAAGACTTGGCGTTTCCGATACCGGTCATGGCATGGACAAGGCTACCATGGAAAGGATCTTCGAGCCTTATTTCACCACAAAAGAAAAAGGTGTCGGCACTGGTCTGGGTCTCGCGGTAGTTCACGGAATTGTGAAGGGATATGGGGGCGCAATAAGGGTGAAGAGCAAGGCGGGCAAAGGAACCGTTTTTGAAGTACTTTTCCCCTCGGTCAACATGTCTGTTCCGTCACGGGAGGAAAAGGGACTTGCCTTGCCAGGGGGTAATGAAAGGATACTGTTTGTTGATGATGAACCTGCCATAGTTGAAATTGGATGTCAGATGCTGGAGAGCATGGGATATTCAGTAGAGACAAGTATAGACCCCTTGGGAGCACTTAGTCTTTTTCAATCCGATCCATATAGATTTGACATGGTTATGACAGATATGACCATGCCTCATATGACAGGGGATAAGCTAGCCGAAAGGATTCTAAGCCTGAGACCTGAAATCCCAGTAATACTTTGTACCGGCTACAGCGAAAATCTGGTTGATGAGGCGGTGAAATCTTTGGGCATAAAAGAGATCGTGACTAAGCCCCTTGTCATTGGAGAGCTTGCCTCTATCATAAGAAAAGCATTAAAGTAGTGGGCATATCCCCGCGGTTACTCAATGTACGGGGCCAGCTTTAAGGCCTTTAAGCATGATCATTGGAGTGTAAGAGATGCGCCGAGGATCTAGGAGGAAGCCATTAAAGTATCGGGCTCATCTATTAAGTTTTTTCCCTCGGCAGCAGATGATGGGGGTGTAGGTGAAGCGCCGAGGATCATGAAAGAATGAATGAAACTCTGAATAAAACCCTTTAAAGCCGTCTTCGAATTCCTTGAAAGGATATCCGGAACGTCTGGCAGCGATTTCCACCTTCTTGGTCCAATTGAACAGGTCGTTGTGTTTGATCGGGCCATAGATGAGATGATGGGCGGATAGGCTGACACTAATTTCGCCAAAATCGAGGTCGTACAAAAAGGAATATAACTTACGCCCAACATAAGGATCAAAGTCAGCCCGTTGCTCAAGGTGATGCATCAGCCCTTTCAGCGTCTCCTCCAGCCTGGGTGAAAGGCCGAAATGGCTCAGGCAATTATAATCCAGGTCCATAAGGCAGAGGAACCCTCCCGGATTGAGGGCGGAAGAGACATTTCTCACAATTTCAAACCCTGAAGACCGATAATGTTCAAGGACAAAGCGTATCCAGATGAAATCGAACTTCCCATAGGACTCAAGCGATTTGCGGATATCGCCGACGACAAAATCCAGCCCAGAGGCCTGGTAATGATACTTTGCGTGGTCAATTCGTATCGGTGAAATATCGATCCCGAGCGTCGATCCTCCAGGCTGAACCAGTCGGTTCAAATAATAGCTCGTTTTCCCTGGACCACACCCCAAATCCCCCACTCTCATCCCAGCCTGAATCCCGGCCCAGCGGGCTTGTTTTTGAATGGTTCGGGGATCTGTTTTAAGGTCCAGTCGGATTGACTCTTCTTCGCTTTCCATGAGATACCGGTGTCGGGTCATGTTCTCTGCTCTCCTGCAGAATTCTTCGTGGTGCTTGGTCGGTGCCTCAGGGAAGAAGGCAACGCCCTTCTTAAACAGTCCTTGTACACTACTCAAATGAGCTTTTTCAGATAACGGTCTTCTCCCATTTGGGTAAAGAAGTCGGCGTCAGGTATATGAAGTGCGGTTTGGGCAAAACCGAAGACCTTTTCAAAATCGAATTGCAAGCCCATCTGTTCATAGTACTGGGCGAAAAGGCGTTTGGGCCGGTATTCTCTGTAATGACAATTGGTGGATAAAAGTGGGATCCCTTCCTCAGAAATCAGGCGCATAATGTCCTGGTCGTTGTAGTAGATCAGGGGCTTAAAGATGGAGAACCCATCTTTGAACTTCAACAAAGGATAAAAACGCTGGGCGGTTTCGTAAAATCGTTCTTCCCTTGATTTGTGGCGGACAGGGGAGGAAGCATCGGGGTTTGCATACACAGCACCCAAAGTATGCTCGATGGTGGCGCTGACAAGGTCCCAGAGAGAATAGCTCATCACAATGACCAGGGAGTTCTTGTCTATGGGAAGCTTTCCCATGTAATTCATGAGATCCTTTTTCTTGGCCATGTTGCAGATGAGGCAGGGGCTCACCCCTTCTTCCAGGGCTGAGGAAAGACGGTCATCGGATTCCTGGATTTCGTGCCAATTGATCTCAACCCCCCGGCTCTTCCAGTAACGATCCAATACATCCCGGTCGCTGGAAGGATAGACATGATGAGGATAGATCCCCGCGTGGGTTTCAAAGGAGAATCGAAATTCGTCGCTGGCTTTTTGAATGAAATGCAAAACAAGCGATGAATCTTTCCCACCGGAAAAGAACATCATTAACTTTCTGCCGGGAAGGGATTCGAGAATCTGTCGGTGACGGTTTTTCCATTCCTGGTAGTTCAGACTGCTGCTCATCGGTAGTTCTCCTGCTGCAGAGGAAACGGATTGTAATTTCCTTAAGGTAAACCCCCGGCTTTACCAGAGGACAACAAAAGTCTGACGTTTAATGTCGAAGCCTCCCCTCCCGTGGACTGCTCAAAGTCACGAGGAAGGAGGCTTCATGAACGACATACAATGTTTAAGTCATA
>JBGSUA010000157.1:0-8132 GCA_041753575.1 Desulfatiglandaceae bacterium | reverse complement strand
CCGAACTGTACAATGTATTGCTCCGCCAGTCTCATATTGAGGGCTTCGATTCCACCTTCATCCTTAATAGCGGCTGCGACTTTACTGATTCCCTCGGCGGTCGCCTTGGCGATCAGTTCGATCCGTTTTGCATCGGCTTCGGCCACAAGCGTGACTTGTGCCGCTTTGCCTTGGGCCTCGTTAATCTGCTTCTGTTTTTCACCCTCAGACTGATTAATCATGCTCTGCCGCAAACCTTCGGAGGTGGCGATGTTGGCCCGTTTCTGGCGCTCAGCCGTCATCTGGGCCTCCATAGCCTCTTTCACCGACACCGGTGGCGTAATGTCCTTGATCTCGTAACGCAGCACTTTCACCCCCCACGATAGCGCTGCCTGGTCAATGGCATCTATTACTTCCGTGTTGATTTTATCCCTCTCCTCGAACGTCTTATCAAGATCAATTTTGCCAATGGCCGATCTCAGGGTTGTTTGCGCCAACTGGGAGGCTGCGCGCAGGTAGTTGTCTATGCCGTAGGCGGCCTTATGCGCGTCCTGGACCTCAAGGTAGATCAGGCCATCTACCTCAACACTCACATTGTCCTTAGTGATGCAGATCTGGGCCGGGATATCCACCACCTGCTCTTTTAAACTGAATCGGTATGCGGCGCGGTCCACAAAAGGAATCAAAATATGGAATCCGGCTTCAAGGGTACGATGGTATTTTCCCAGACGTTCCACGATGAAAGCGCTTTTCTGAGGAACGATGATAGCGCCTCTAAAAAGAACGACGATAACCAGTACGGCAACGGCGATTAAGGCAACAAGGGTTGGTGTCATAGGTGATAATCCTCCTAATTTGGATTACAGGGCTAGGGCTCCATGGTGACAACCACCGCGGAATGGGACCGTGATGATATAAACAATCGCTTCAGGACACTGGCTTAACCGCGTAAGACAGCCTTGATCTTAAGGCAGGATCTGTTCGCCTTGTCCACACCAATTATTTCAGCATCAGAGCCGGAAGAAAGTCTCTCTTCGGAAACGGCGTCCCACATGGCGCCACGAAAGCGTACACGGCCAATCCGCCCGGCTTCTATATCATGGTCGAGAGTAATCCGCGCGCCCACGGGGACATTCCCCAGCTCATCAGTTCCCGGCCCTTCGCTGCTTCCCACAAAAACACGCATTGCCACCTTTCGCAACGTCAGCAAAGAGGCAACAGACACCGATAAAAACACGACGACCTGAGCTGAATAGGCATGCGGATAAAAAACGGCAGCGGCCGCGGCACCCAAGCATCCCAATCCAAAAAAGATCATCACAAAACCGGGCACCACAAGCTCGGTAAGCATGACAGCAACACCGGCTAAGAACCAGATGAGCCAAGGCGACAAAATATGATCCATTTAATCCTTTTCATCAGCATGTGCTTTTGGGAATGTTGATTAAGCGTGAAGGCAAGATTGGAATAAACATAGAGTCGTTCTTCGATGATCCCGCCTTCGTGAAGTTAGGCCAATTTGTTATATTTTATATATGATTCGCCTCAGAGGCAACACGCCCATTCACCGGCGCAGGGCGCTTGTGGCGGTTGCGAGGGGCGATTTGGTAAGGCTGACGTTCCTCTAGCCCTCAACCGTTGAAGAGGGGGCAGAAGAAATATTGTCCTCGAGTCGGCGCCTGCTTCTTTCCCAAAAACGCTCACATCAACCAGAGACCCCCAAGCCCAGGTTGCGCAGGGCAGTTCGGAAGGCGTTGAACGGGCCGAGGATGGCATCACCAAGGATAACCGCGCACCCAAACCAGTGAAAAAAGGTGGGCATCTGACCCAGCTTGAAGATCAAGAAGCTCATCAATATGGTGGCCAGGACCAAGGAAAGTATAGCGCCCAAAAGATCCACAAGGAAGATGAAGGCTCCGATATCGCCGGACTTGAAGAACTCAAGGAACAACACGAGCACACACAGCCCGAGGAATACGTATCCTGCCACGCCGCTCATATTCAGGGCGGTAAAGTGAATTACTACCATGTATGCAATGATTACAAGGGTCCAGGGAACCTTTTGGAAAACTGACATGCGGAGGTCACCGCTTCGGACGCTGATCTGCTCTGCCATGGAAGGCTCCTTATCCTTTTATTGGTTCGATTAGGTTTATGGATTTCTTCGGTGGTAAAAAGACGATTATTGGCGGAGGAGTGCCCCCATATTTAATAATAACTAATTAGACATACAAACAATTATTAGTTACCAACTCCCTAGATATCGTCAAAAACACCGTCATTTGATTTTGCTGAGACCGCGCTTAACAAACTGTTCGGTATCATATAAATTTTTAACACAAAAAATATTTTCATTGCAAGGAAAATTACCAAAAGGCCGCAGAGAAGATCTCCTTCTTGCCGATACGTTGTCCTAATCGGACGACGGCGAAACTTGGCTTAGGCCAAGCATGGTAATAAAACAAAAAAACCCCCAGCCTGCGTCAGCGAAAGGCAGTTGCGGGCCGGGGGTTTGGTCTAAAATTATTAAGCTTTTTCGATCTCTTTAATGATGTCTGTCAGCTCTCGCCTTATACTGGCCGGCGGATTACCCGAGAGGCCTTTTTCTGCCAGGCTTCGGGCAACTGCAAATTCCTTGACCATAATGGCAAAAGAAGCCGCGCTTCAATAGAGTTTTGACCGCGTTGGCTCGAAACCCGGGCCTTAACCTGGGTTGGTTGATTTTATGTTTTCTGCAAATCTTTCTCTTCGGGCTGTGGGAATCCCCTTTTATGGGGATCACTAAAGAGACCCTGCCCACGTTCCCTTAGACCAAATTCTCCGTCTGGATGACCGGGGTGATAATCAGCCATCCAGCATAATGTGAAGTGACACCGGCCTTTGTCGTCGCTCTTGCTGTGATATTCAATGCGCATCGGTCCCCTCACAATCGCTAGTTAGTTTGAACTTAGCATCCGCAAACGGACTATATGTTCTGGCGTTTTTCAACGCCATCTCCGCAGATACCATTGTCATTAATCTTTTTGCAGATTCCTTTTTAAGTGTCCTCCCTGGATCACCTTCCCAGGGGCTATCCATGTTTCCTCTTCTAATTGAACTATATATGGCATTAGTTATCTCCTTGCTTATTGTCGGTTTGATCCAGGAAACTGCGAAAGCAGCTCCCTGGATTGCCTTGTCAGCACTTTGACCAACCGCAGTTGGGACAGGTGATACAGCCCTCGGCAGCATACATTGCCGATCCGCAGTCAGGGCATAAGATGCCTCCTCCTGCTGCCTCGGGTAGTTTGTTGCTGTCGGTCTTATTTACCGTGAAAATAGACTCACCAAGCCAGGGATCAGTAAAAGAAGTCTGCTCTCTCATCTGTGGGCAAGGAAATTTTCATCCTCGGGGGTGACAAAATATTTCTGTCATGAACGTTTGGACTTGGAAATTGCTCGCCCAAATTCGACAGGGATGCAGCCATCGCCTGGTAAACATTTCTTTGTCCAAGCAGGACAGAGATAGATTTGCCTACTCCAGCCGCGCAGGACCTGACCTCGACACCGTTACCTTTGGCAATGCCCCGCGTGCAGGCACGGCAGGCAATCTGCTGGAGTCTTCTGGCCACTTCTTCGGCCTTAACTCCCGCCCTCAGACAAAGGCTTGTCAGGACACCTACTGCCTGAGCATTTGCCTCGCAGCCGCCCCCAACTGTCCGCAGGAAAACTTCCAGAGGGCCTTCCTTGTCGAAGGGAACTTCGCAGTAAAGCTTTCCGCAGGCTGTCTGTTGTCTTATTACCCCGGCCTGCGTGATCCTGGGACGGGATTTGATTGAGCCTCTTGAGAGTCCGTTTTCCTGTTTGGACTTTTTACTGAGAGCCTGAAACTTTCTGGACCCGTCACGATAGACGGTCAGGCCTTTGAGTCCCAGCTCGTGTGCCTTCAGGATCAGATTCCAGATATCCTCTTTAGTCGCGCTGTTGGGCAGGTTGATTGTCTTGGATACCGCGGCGTCCACATGCTGCTGAAAGGCGGCCTGGACAGCTAGGTGCTCATCAGGACTCACCTCATGCGCTGTTACAAAGTAGTCCGGCAGTTTAGCATTGCCGCTCACAGCCAGGTATTCTTCGACTATCGGAGCCTTCACAGTTATTTCGCCATCCATGAGCCTTTTCCTGTACTCGAAGGCAAAGTGAGGCTCAATTCCCGATGAGCAGCCTGCAAGTAGACTCAAAGTTCCTGTCGGAGCGCACGTAACAAGTGCTCCGTTCCGACGCACCTGAATGTCTCCAGGTGCATCTTTGTAAGTCGGGGCAAAACCTTTCTCTCGGCCAAGCTCAATACTTGCCTGATTTGCATCGCCATAGATGTATGACATGATCTGGCCTGCCATGGTAGTTGACTCATGGCTTCCGTATCGAAGGCCCAGCTTCAGAAGCAGGTCTGCAAAACCCATTACGCAAATGCCTATTTGCCGCGTCCTGAGAGCAGTCTCCCTGATCTCCGGCAGCGGATAGTGGTTGAGGTCTATTATGTTGTCCAGAAAGCGCACCAGAACTTTTGTCACATGTCCAGTCCTTGCTGCACCATAGGAGCGCGCGAAATCTTCACCATGCCCGACCGTGCCCTACATCTAGGCCTCCATATTGAGGCCCCTTGTCGCGACCACAATATCCTGTGGTCACCTTTTCCCTTGACGCCCAAGCCCGTATCCGTTATATCTCTTCCCAAAAAGAAGCGATTTCTTATTCACTCACCATCACCTCACCCTTATCACCGAGAGCACTGTGGTAACGACTCAGACAGACCAGATATTCGAAGATATCGTAGAGACAATACGTGAACCCCTTTTGGTGCTGGATTCAGACCTGAAGGTTATCTCAGCAAACCGAAGTTTCATTAATTCATTCAAGGCAACACGGGAAGAAACTTTAGGCAATTTTATCTATGACCTGGGCAACAAACAATGGGATATCCCCAAGCTGCGGGAACTTCTAGAAACCATCCTGCCCCAACAGACCACCTTTGACAACTATGAGGTTGAACACGATTTTGCCACCATTGGCAGGCGCATAATGCTTTTGAATGCCCGGCAGATTGAACGAGTGATGGGCAAGGAGCGTATCATCCTTCTGGCTATTGAGGATATTACCGAGCGTAAGGAGATAGAAGCCGGCCTGGAAAAGACCCGAAAAGAACTGGAGGTTATTAAAAAATCCGCAGATGAAGCCAGTGAATTCGCCGAGAGCGTCATCAACACCGTGCGTGAACCCTTGATCGCTCTGGATCAAGATTTAAGGGTAGTCACCGCCAGCCGTTCCTTCTATAACGTCTTTAAGGTAAAACGTGAAGAGACCATGGGACAGCTTATCTATGACCTGGGCAATAAACAGTGGGATATTCCCAAGCTGCGGGAGCTGCTGGAAACAATCCTTCCTCAAAAGACAACCTTCGATAACTATGAAGTTGAACATGTTTTTTCTAACATTGGCAGGCGCATAATGCTTTTAAATGCCCGGCAAATTAAAAGAGTGTCGGGCAAAGAGCAGATTATCCTCCTGGCCATTGAGGACATAACAGAGCACAAGCGACTGGAAAGCTTATTAACGGAGTCTGAAGAGCGCTACAGGCGTCTTTTTGAGACTGCAAGCGACGGGATAGTGCTTCTCGAAAAAGGCGAAGGGAAGATAACGCATGCTAATCCGGCTACCGAAAAGATGTTGGGGTATGCCAAAAATGAGTGCGTCGGAAATAAGCTTCAGGACATCGGTGTTTCGCTCGATATAGGTGATTTCCAAACGACAATGCAAAATTTGAACAAGAGCGGCATTCTTAATTACAATGATGTTCCGGTAAAAACCAAGTCCGGGCAGCATATTTACACGGATATATATCTCGTCGACAGGGCAAGGTTGGTACAATGTAATATTCGTGACATCACCGACCGCAAGCAGGCGGAAGAAGAGATTCATGCATCTCTTCGGGAGAAAGAGATCCTCCTCAGAGAACTCCATCACCGGGTGAAGAACAACATGCAGGTGATATCCGGCCTTCTCGATCTTCAGGCGAGGTCAAGCGGGAATCCGGAGCTGATTGAAATGTTGAATAAGAGCCAGAGCCGGATCCGATCCATGGCCCTGGTCCATGAACAACTTTACGTTGCAAAGGATTTAGCAAGAATCGATATGGTCGGTTATGTGAGAGCCCTGTCACAGGAGTTATTTCGAGCGTACAAAATCGATCCGAGGAAAATAGATCTGATCGTCCCAACCGAAGGCAATGTTTGTGTGGACATTAACAAGGCGATCCCCTGTGGGTTGATTCTGAATGAATTGGTTTCCAATGCGCTTAAACATGCCTTTCCTGGCGATAGACCAGGTGAATTACGGATCATCATCCACGAAACGAAAAACAAAGAAATAGAGATCATCGTCCGTGATAATGGTTTGGGCCTGCCGGACGATGTTGATATCCACCAGCCACGCTCTATGGGGTTGTACCTGGTGAACGGGCTGGTGAAAAAGCAGCTTGAAGGTCAAATTGAGGTAAGGCGAGACAACGCAACAGAATTCCGAATCAAATTCCCCTTATAATTTGTGGGAAAGGTGGTCGTTATGAACAGAGAGAAGATCATGGTTGTGGAGGACGAATGGGTTGTTGCCGACCAGCTTTGCAGGAGTCTGGAAGATCTCGGGTACACGGTTTGCTCAACGGCATCCGCGGGAGACGAGGCCATCAGGAAGGTGGAAGCGGATAGTCCCGACCTAATCCTGATGGATATTGTTTTGAAGGGTAAAATGGACGGCATTGAAGCTGCCGACCGGATCAACTCTCAGTTCGATATCCCGGTGATTTACATGACCGCTTACACAAATCAAGAATATATCCAACGGGCAAAGCAGACAAAGCCTTTTAGTTATCTGGTCAAACCCTTCAATCAGAAGGAACTTCACGCAAATATCGAGATGGCTCTCCACAGGCACGTGACAGATAAGGAAATAAAAGACCACCTGGACCATTTGGCAAGGTGCTACGCAGGGACGATGAAAGCATTCTCGGGAGCGATTGAACTGCGCAGACCCCATACTCCCCTAGGTCATCACCAACGGGTCGCGTTTATTGCACATGGCATCGCCAAGGAAATGGGATTCCCCGACTTCTCAGCGGAGGGGCTCTGGTTGGCAGCACACGTCTATGACATCAGCCTTGTGAATATGTCCGTCAAGATCCGTATGGGCGCCAGCCAATTGACAGGACACAACCTGACCCTGTATCGCAAATACCCACAGTTGAGTTACGACATTTTAGCAGCAGTCGATTTTCCTTGGCCCATCGCTGACATTGCCCTGCAACATCGCGAATGTTTCGATGGGTCAGGATATCCGCGGGGGATCAAGGGGGAGTATATTCTCATCGAAGCCAGGATCCTGTCCGTTGCCGTTGCCATTGAAGATTTGACTTCTCTTCAGATCTTTCGGAAGGCCTTTCCTTTAAAGCAGGCCTTCGATGAAATAAACGTGCACCGTGGATCCCAGTATGATCCCGATGTCGTGGATGCCTGTCTGAGGCTTTTCAAAGAGAAGGGCTATAAGACGGAAAACTGACGCTTCTTGCGCAGCTTGTAATTGGTAATCCTTACCTAAATCCCAAGATGGCATTTGAGGATAATTAGGTGAAATGGATTCTCAGGATTTAACGAGGGATCAATTTTTCTCGCATGTCTGATAAAGTGATTCGTCTTCGACATCACCGATCAGGGAATGTATCGCCATTCAATTCTGGTAAAGATAATCTAGTCAGAACTGAAATCAATCCTGCTGGTCTGGTAAAGGAGATCTGGATCCAGATAGAGGTCGTATTGTTTATTTGCCTTGGCGGAACGGTGGTTTTGACGAATGTGAAACGCGAACAGTTTGCCTTTCGCATTGTATTATTGGGATCAGATCGAATCTTATATCCATAAACATTCTGATGCTGAATTCACCCACAGTATTTGCCCGGGATGTGCTAAAAAATATTATCCCAAGAGGTAATTTCCTTAAGGTAAACCCCCGGCTTTACCAGAGGACAACAAAAGTCTGACGTTTAATGTCGAAGCCTCCCCTCCCGTGGACTGCTCAAAGTCACGAGGAAGGAGGCTTCATGAACGACATACAATGTTTAAGTCATA
>JBGSUA010000156.1:0-6838 GCA_041753575.1 Desulfatiglandaceae bacterium | reverse complement strand
TCTTTGCTCCTGGAGTTCTTTTCCAGATCGTTAAAAACGTCAGAAGGATCTATAGGGGCCGAGAAGGCCGATTCCAGCCTGACGGTTTTGACTCCCTGCATCACGGCGAACACATCTTTAAGGTCAATGATGCCTTCCACTGCTCGACCCAGTTCAGCCCAATATTCAATTTGCATGGGGATCGAACGTTTTTGAACCATGCCTTCCATTTTGGCTGCCTCAATCAAATCCGAGCTCAAACGCATTGGACTGGCCATGTGATCTTACCCTCCCATCCTTCCGTTGCTTTTTGCTACAAAAGTAGCGCATAAATACAGAGTTGTCACGCTTTTTTACAGGCTGAGGACAAATGCTCAGATGCAAAGCCTGGGCTCAAGGGGACCCACCCACGGGGTGGAGCGTCAGAGCTAAAGCGAGGACAAATCCCGAGAAATGGGCGTACATAGAAGTACGCCGCAGTGACGAGGGATGAGCAAAACTTAGCAGACGGGCGTTTTTCAACAGCCTGTTAACTACGGCATAAATTTACAGCCATATAAAATGCCATATTATCATATTGACATAAAACCATCTCCTTTCTACTATCAGAGCGTGACAAGACGATCTGATTTTGAATGGGATTCTCGCAAAGACAAACTGAACCAGGAGAAACACGGAGTTTCTTTTGCGTTGGCGCAGATCGCTTTTTTCGATCACAATCGTATCCTCTTAGCCTATCCGTAACAGAAGTGATCGGATATTCTTCTGATGAATACCAGGCTGCATCTCCTGAGTCATTTATCGGAAAGATCAAGCGAACCGGAAAGGTTCTCTATGCTGCTTGAAATCCTGCTGATATTTATCTCTCCTTCAGAATGGCGGTGACGGGCGATGCCAAGTCCATGCGAGAGTTTTTCTGATCTCTAATTGTTTGGCCAAGGCGAGAACATCGGCCTCACCCTACTTGCCTTTCCCTTTCTCCCCCACTTCATGGAAGACTTCTGCTCATCTTCCCCGTAGTCAAGCACGGGTAAATTGTTTTCGCTTAAGAATTCTATGAAATCCCATTTGGAAAGCCCCGAGAGCTCGGCAGATCTCCCCAATGACAGAACTCTGTCCCTGAAGCATTTCAATGCAAGAAGTTTCCTTGACTCACTCGCTATTTTCTCCTTGGTCAAAAAACAACCCGCAGACGTCTACTGCCGTCCCGCCGCTCCCTCTTCCTCCAAATCTGTAAATGTAAACAACGTCCCCATTTTAAGGCAGTCTGAGTTGCTTCAGATTCTGATTTTGGACGCCCTGTACGCACTCAGCGGATCACACGGAATAATATTTCAGGCAGGAACTGACCTCCGATTGATTTACGGTGGCCCACGCTTCTCGGAGGATCTGGATTTTCTTTCAGCCATTGCCGAAAATCAGATAAAACGGATGCTTGATAAATCGTATTCAAAGATTGAGATGGGGTGCGTTGCGCAGTTCGGTCCCGGCAAGCTTGAACTCCAGATCAAAGAAGGTCGTGAAGGTGCGGTAAAATCATTCTTTGTCTATCGTCCGGAAAAACAGCGCGGTCGGATTGCAGTCAAAGTGGAGTTTGAGGGGGCCATAATCGGCCGCGAACCAGCCGTGAATCGTCCTATCCTGAGAGAGTTGCCGGTGGTATCCGCCGGTATCGTTACGGGTCGGCTGATGCTCCCATACGCAAGCAGCATCCTGGTTGCGGAGACAGCCGATGAAATCCTGGCTGACAAGATTAGGGCCATATTTGAACGGCCTTGTATCAAGGGTCGTGACGTTTTTGACATCTGGTGGCTTGTCAGTCAACTTAAGCTTTCACCCAAGATGTCTTTGGTTCGAGCGACGCTGGGCAGGTACAGGCAGATTTTCCGACCAGCGAGAAACCCTGGATATTTTCAAACAAGAGAGGCCGTATCTGAAATTGCTCAAGCACTGGAGGCCGATCTTCCTCGCTTTCTTCCAGCGGATATATTTTCCTTCTATCGCGAAAAGCAGTTTGATGAGTTGATCGAAACAACGGCAGTCGTTACAGCAAGCTTGCTCAATGATGGTCTGGAGGACGCGCTGAATGCCGCCTCAAAACGATAAGGGAACTCTTGTTCGCCTTAAAGGGCTGCCGAGGCTCTTCCGCAAGCAGGATGCCGAGAAGATCGCACCTCATTCGGCTGTTTTTCTCTCGCGGGCCGAGAAAAAGGGCTTCATACAACGTTTGAACCGGGGCAATTACATAAATTCATTTCTCTTCGGCCTTCCACCCATAGAGGAGGTCGCCTGCTTCCTCAAGCCGTCGGGTTATGTGTCTTGCGAATGGGCGCTGCACTGCCACGGACTGATCCCTCAGGTGCCTGCGGTATGCACCGTTTTGTCACTGAGTTCAGCGGTAGGGCGGCACCGAAGCGTGACATACCAGGGGATTCGAATCGAGTTTTCAATGATTTCACCCAGGTTTTTTTTGGCTTCCAGACGATAGATAACTGCAATATGGCAGTTGCGGAAAAGGCCCTTCTCGATACGCTATATTACCGCAAGGGCATCTTGCCGGTTGAAGATGAGATGGAACTTGAGGGCCTTGATCATGCAAGGCTGATGGATATGGCAGGCGCCTATCCGGCAACTGTCTCAACGGCAGCCCGCCGCCTTGTGAATGTCATGGATTGAGAAGAAGGAAAAGACGCACCGGCTCGCCGGATAGATAAAATTTAATGCAAAGTAAAGCAGTTGTATTCATATCTGCAAATATAAAGGACGTCCCCGTTTTTATCGGCTGAAACTGCGCTATAGACCTCGGCAATATCGTCATCCAATTGACAAATGGTTGTCTCTACTTTAGACTGATGTCAGACCAGTTCAGGAGGTGGCGTGATGCAAACTGTAGGGGCCTATGAGGCCAAGACCCATCTGCCCAAATTGATTCGGCGGGTGCAAAAAGGGGAACATGTGACCATTACCAAACACGGCATCCCCATCGCCGTCATACAGCCTGCCGGCCCTGCCAAAAACAGGAACCCAGTGGAAACAAAGGCCATTATCAAAGAAATAAGGCGATTTCGAGAAAACAAGACATTGGGCGGCATGTCCATTCGGGAATTGATTGAAGAGGGAAGGCGGTAATATGGCGGGAGATTTCGTCATTGACAATTCCGTCTCCATGTCGTGGTGTTTTCAGGATGAATCCGGTGATTATTCGGACGCTGTCCTCGACATGCTTGTCGAGTCCACTGCCGTGGTACCGTCTATCTGGCCCCTCGAGGTGGTCAATGTCTTGTTGGTTGCCGAACGAAAACAACGGATTGCCGAGTCGGACAGCATCCGCTTCCTCACTTTGCTGTCCCAACTGCCGATTGTTGTCGAGCACGAAACACCGGAAGAGATGATGAAGGACATCCTCGCCCTGGCGAGGGCGAACGGCCTATCGAGCTACGATGCTTCCTATTTGCATCTCGCTATGAGAAAGGGCCTGCCTTTGGCCACGCTCGACAACAGACTGATCGGCGCAGCTCGAAAGGTAGGTGTTCCTATCCTCGCAGGTTGAACGCATCATCCCTCTCTTCCTGCCCCATATATAGGGGCGGCGGGTTGCGCTTCTGTGGCTCTTTGGGAATCGAATAGGGAAAGCTCTATAGTGTTGGTATTGTGGAAGGCCCTCTTTATGAGGGAGCCGATGGTTTTATTTGGGTTATGTATTGCGGAGTGTTGATGATCAACCCCGTGCGGCTGTCTCTGGGAAGAGGCTGCCAGCGGTCGGGGAGAAGCTCCCTGAGACGGCTCCCCGGATGGCTCATGATCCTTCGGAGCATGTCGTCAAAATACTCCCAGGGCTTCATGTTGAGCGCCTTGCAGGATTGAATAAGGCCCTTCTCCTGCCATCCATCCAGCGTGCCTAATCCTGCCGGGTTCTTGGCTGCATGCTTTTGCGGAGACTCAAGGAAAGGGTGAGAAGGCGTGCTCCACCCGATTGAGAGAGCACGCCGTTGAGGGAAGTTGTTTAGTTCTTGCGGCTTCGCGCCCGCCTAACCGCCGCAATGCCCATCAGACCTGCGCCCAGAAGAAGCAGCGTTCCGGGCTCGGGTACGGAAGTGGTATTGCCGCCATACCATAGTTATATGTGAAAAGCCCTTGCTCCCCAAGTTTGTTATGGTGCTCCAGTCGCTGGATGTAGCGGCAGGATCGTACCAGTAAAGATCTAAGTTGGGTACTGTCGTATCCCGGAATAAAAGCATCAAACAATAGGTTGAAAATAAGAAGAGTGTGTTTCAAGACCGTAAGTAAAACCGACGCCTTTATTTGACTGGAGGCCGATCTCCTTGCAAGGCTGATGGGTATGGCAGGCGCCTATCCGGCAATTGTCTCAACGGCAGCCCGCCGCCTTTTGAATGTCATGGATTGAGAAGAGCCAAAAAACACTCCGGCCCGCCAGTTAGAAAAAATAGGCAGTACGGTCAAGTAGTTGTAATTAAATCTGCACGTCCCCATCAACAACTATTTTATTGACAGGCACTAGATGACCATTATAATGGTCTTTAAACAGCCCATGGAGGATTCTGATGGAAATAATTGACGACTATGTGCCGGTCACCAAGGCCAAGGCCTCTCTCCTGGACCTCATGAGAAGGATTGAACTCTCGGATGAGAATATCGCCATAACCAAGAAGGGCGCCCCGGAGGCCGTCCTTATGAGCATGCGAAAATTCAAAGGGTTGCTTGAAACTTTGGAACTGCTCTCGGATGAAGACACTATGAAATCCCTGCGGAAATCCATGCAGGATGCGCGTGAAGGAAAGTGGATTCCCTCAAGCGAGGTCTTCGGCGAATGAACCGGCCCTCAGTGCGATTCACCACCGAAGCGGCCCGGCTTATCTCTCTTCTCCATCCCGAAACCAGGAGGATGATCAGATTTGCGATAGATGAACTCCGGAAGAACCCTTTGCTTGGAGATGACCTGCAGGAAGAGCTTTCAGGCTTTAAATCCTATAAGCCCAGAAGATACCGCATCATCTATAAGTTCGACGAGGAGAGCAATACTATCAATGTCTATTTCGTGGGCCACAGAAAAGACGTTTACCAGCAATTAGGGCAAATGCTGAAGGAACTGAATCCTGAGTAACAAATCTGCTCAAATCTGTAGAAGTAAAGGGCGTCCCCATAAAACGTCCCCATAAAAAAGAGGCCGGGCCTGTGCAGCCGGAGCCTCTGTGGAGTGTAATGTCTGGTGTGTATTCAGTAAGGGATCATCTTGGGATCCCTTCTTGGTTGCTAGCCGAAAAAGGCCTTTCTCCTGATCCCGACCAGGGCGATCAAGCCTGAGCCCAGGAGCCAAAAGGCCTCGGGGAGGGGGACAGGGGCCAGAACGTCAGTTTCGGATGCTCCAAGTATTGTGAAAGATATGTTGTTAACCCAGAGAATGTTAGCATTTCTGTATCCGGGGTTTAATGGATTATCAATGGTGTCCCAACGTTGATTTTTGAGAATGCCCTAACTTTTTAACATATGGTCATATTTGACGTAAAATGCCATTTATCGATTTGAAATTTTTTCCCCGGATATGCCAATCTCCCTCATCAATGGATGAGGAGGCTGCACATGAATTCCGGGAAAACGATCTTTGCCCAGTTAATGGACTTTATCCCCCCATACGAATTTCGAAGATGCGTCAATCGATACAACGGCAACCACAAAGTAATCAGCTTCTCCTGCTGGGACCAGTACCTCTGCATGGCCTTCGCCCAACTCACCTACAGGGAAAGCCTCAGAGACATTCAAGTCTGCCTCCGGGCAACCCAGTCCAGGCTTTATCATTTGGGCATCCGTGGGAAGGTCTCCCGCAATACCCTAGCTCATGCCAATCAGACCAGGGACTGGCGGATTTATGCCGACTTTGCTCAAATCCTCATCGCAAAAGCCAGAAAACTCTACGCCGCCGATTCCTTCGGTATCGAACTGGATCAAACAGTCTATGCCCTGGATTCTACCACCATCGACCTCTGTCTGGCACTTTTCCCCTGGGCCGAGTTTCGAAAACGCAAAGGGGCAGTCAAGCTCCATACCCTTCTGGATCTGCATGGCAACATTCCTTCCGTAGTGATTATCACTACTGGAAAAATCCGCGATGTCAATATCCTCGACCAACTGATCATCGAATCGGGGGCAATTTATATCATAGATCGCGGCTATCTCGATCTTGCCCGTCTCTACAAAATCCATCAGGCGAGGGCATTTTTTGTCACTCGGGCGAAAATCAACTTCAGCCGCAAGCGGCTCTACTCCCAGCCCGTCGACAAATCCACCGGTGTCCAATGCGATCAGATTGTTGTCCTCAAGGGGCATTATGCAAAAAAAGACTACCCGGAAAAACTTCGCCGCATCAGCTACTTCGATTCAAAGAACAACAAAACCTTTGTATTTCTCACCAACAACTTTATCCTGCCGGCCAGCACGATTGCCGATCTCTACCGCTGCCGATGGCAGGTGGAGTTGTTTTTCAAATGGATCAAGCAGCATCTCAGAATCAAGGCCTTTTATGGCACTACAGAGAATGCAGTCAAAACTCAGATCTGGATCGCCATCTCAGTTTATGTTCTCGTGGCAATCGTGAAGAAAACCTTGAATCTGGACCAGGGCCTCTACACAATTCTACAGATTCTGACCCTGACTGATCTTCTACAGTTGCCAAAAAATAGTTATGCTATTTCAGATAGATGTCTGCCTTGAAAAAGTTCTTGGCACCACAGACTGCTCTTTGCAACATGTATTGCTTCATGCCACCTCCCGGATAGTCTGTGGGATGGCAACGCCGACAGCCTGGAAAATCTTCCCGCAGGTCCCGAGGCATTCACTCCTTATT
>JBGSUA010000155.1:0-67742 GCA_041753575.1 Desulfatiglandaceae bacterium | reverse complement strand
GTACATGTAGGGATTGAGATAGTAGGTGCCGGGGTCAAGGACCTCGGATACCACCCCCTTCAAGCCCCTTTCAACCATGTACTTGTTTCGCTTCTCCTGGGGAAGGTCAGATGTATTGACATCATGGCCTATAAGGGATGTAACTATGCCGACGTGACCGGGCCTCACCGATACCGCGTCGAACATCTGCACCATATAGGCGTAAGGGTTTATGCGATATTTACCGGGCCTCAGGATATCGCCTACGATTCCCTTACTCTTTGAATCAGCAATTATCAAACCGGCCGGCAGATCATCGCCGTAAAGACGGATGAGCACGCCCAGCTTTCCTGCCGGGATGTCGGTTACCCGGCTTATCTTCCATCCCCACGTATAGGGGTTTTTGAAGTAACGTCCCTCGGCAAGAACATCCATCTGCACTCCCTTTTGATGCGGACCATCCGCGATGATCTTGCCTGAAACGGGGTCCTCCCCTGTTTTTCTGATGAGCACCGCTATCTCGTCGGAGCCAGGTTCTATCCTGCAAAAGACCCAAAACCAGACACACAGCACCGCCAGGACAAAGGGCACAATGAGCCAACCCGGCGGTTTAGGGGTCGCAATACGTTTTACGCGGCGCTCTGAGGCGCTTCTCCTCTGGACTGATATTACGGGGCTCTCTTCGCCTTCCTGCTCTGGGGGCATACGTTGCTACCTCCTTCCTGCCATTGCGCGGCCGCCTTCGCTGGCAGCCGCAGGTTGATTATGGAAACTGACTTGGGCACCCGTATGATAACTTGTCTTTGCCTTGAAAATCAAGCATCCAGGAATGTGGTACCTAAGGTGATGTGATAGAAAAAACCGGAAGGCTTGGGCTGATAAGACGCCGGAATTTGATGAGCCATATCTGGTGAACTCGCAATAACTCCGAACTGAGCCGGCAAGGCAAAAAAGCTTATAACTACTCAGGTTCAAAGTTCAAGGGTTCGCGGTTCAAAGTTAGAGAGCTATGAAGAAAGAAAGCCAACCAACCGTGAACCTGACAACCTGAGCAGTTACAGAAGCTTTTATATGAAAATGTCTCCTACTTAGCGGTTTTTTTCATTTTTTGTTGGATTACACGGGCATGGGGGCGCGCACAATCCCCAGGAGTGGGGCTTAGTTAGACCCTATTAAGCGCTGCTGCTGATGTCGGCCGGGATGGTGGTCACTGGCAGGATGACTGTAAAGGTAGTTCCCTGGCCGTCTTTGCTGGTAACCCTTATGCGGCCTCCATGCTTGGCAACTATTCCCTGAGACACGCTCAGCCCGAGGCCTGTGCCCTTGCCTTTCGGTTTGGTGGTAAAGAAGGGGTCAAAGACGTTGCCCAGGATATGCTCGGGGATCCCTGTTCCAAAATCCACCACCTTGACTGCGATGTATCCCGGTTCGTCGGCAGGCGTCAACAATATCTGTATCTTCCCGCCCTTCTTGGATGCATCTATCGCGTTGAGGATGAGATTGAGAAATACCTGCCGAAGCTGCTGACTGTCTCCGTGAACACGCGGCAGATAACCGGCTGACTGAAGCTCGATTTTCACTCCCGAGAGCTTAAGCTGATTGGATGCAAGAGCGATCGTCTCCTTAAGCATTTTCTCAAGGTCAAGGGGCTCCACATGAGAGCTGCTTTCCCTTGCGAAATCGAGCAAGTTACTTATGATGGCCTTTGAACGGCCCGCTTCCCCAACCACGTCCTTGAGCATGTCTTTTCGCTCATCATCGGAGAGCCTCTCGTAATCCTCCAGCAGCATGTGAGCGGTAAGGGTGATATTATTAAGGGGATTATTCAGCTCATGCGCGACTCCTGCCGTCAAGGTCCCAACAGCCCTCATCTTATGCGACTGGACAAGCACTGCCTCTCTGCTTTCCAATTGAACTATCATTTGGTTTATGGCTATCGCAAGATCAGTGAATTCGTCTCTGAAACGCCGGGCCGGCGTTATGGGAGTAAAGTTCCCGGAGGCGATTCTCTGAGCGTAAAGCGAAAATCGGCCGATTGTGCCCAATATCCTCCTTCCGAGGAGATAGGCATTTACCAGAAGCAAGGCAAGCAAAAAACCAAGAGCGTATATGTGGATTGTTCTTGACCGAAGGAGGGTCTCGGAGAGTGACTCCTTCTCCTTATTCATAAGCTCCTGCCCATGGGAGACCATCTTCTGTCCCTGCTCTCTCAATTCCACTTCAATTTCCTTGATCTTTTCCATATAAGCGGCATTGTCGGTCTTGCGCCTCTCAAGTTCAGCCAGAACCTTGAGCAGAGTCTCATATCTTTCTACGTTTTTAGTTATCTGAGCGTATCTTTCCTTCCCCAGTATCCTTATCAGCTCGCCCTCATCTCCGGCATAAATTGTCTTGGCGCTGTAAACGTTTTCCAGCGCATCGTTAAGGTTCGTGCCGTAAAGGAAGAAGTTTTTCTCATATCTTCTTGCCTGCTGGATCTCCAGCATATAATCGTTTACGATCTCAAGGAATCTGAGCTTTTTCTCTACCTCGTGGCTTACGAGGATGAGAACAGCCCCTGTTGCGGCCGCGATGAGAAATACGAGAAGAAAACCCAAATACAACTGCATCCGAATGGTATAGCGCGGCCGTGTAAGAAGGCCCGCCTTGGCCGATTCGGCTGCCTTGATGCGCTCGTAGTGACCTTCGAGGGTGATGGGGCTATCGCCCTTGCCTTCAGCGCCTTCAGAGTTTTTCTTCCCGTTTGCCTTCACACGAACCTCCATGCCGACTAGGCGGCTAAGCTTTGAAGGGGCGTCCCCAAGGCCTCGGCGGCCTTTGCGATTGCCTTTCTAAGCTCCTCGGGGGTAAAAGGCTTTGCAATGAAATCATAGGCTCCTTTTTCCATCGCCTCCCTTGCCAGCGACATCATTGCGTAGCCTGTAATCATGATGACCTTTGTTCTGGGGGATTTCTTCTTAACCCGCTCAAGGACCTCTATGCCGTCTATCTCGTCCATGCGGATATCCGTCACCACAATATCGAAAGCCTTTTCGTCTATCCTCTCAAGGGCTACCCTGGGATCTTCAAAGACCTCCACGTCACATCCCATCTTTTCCACGGCGGGTTTAAGCCTCTTACCCACTATGGGCTCATCATCAAGAAGCAGAACGCATACTTTCTTATCCATCTTAGCCTCCATCCCAAAGAAACATAATTTAAGAAAAATACCTTTCCAAATGCGGCTCAGCGCAGACTCTCCGCTGCCTCTCTCAAAATATCGTTGACCACGTGAACCTCAACGAAGTTGACCTCCGGTATCTTTCCTAGCATTTCCTTTATCATCAACGCCTTCTTTTGTTTTTCCCTCTTCACCCCCTTAGTGAAGACAACAACCGTTGGACCGTTAGCCCTGACCTGCGCGTCCGGAAAACGTGGGAAAAGAATGGTCTTAGCCTTTGCCGCGATCTCTTCGTCTTTCAGACACTTGAGGGAATAGCTCATGGCCTTGAATTTCTTGTAGCCGGCGGCCCCGGCAATGGATTTCACGGCCTCCTGCATCTCTATCTTGTTTAGGCTTATGACCATATCATAATTGGAAGGATCGGTCTCATCCAGAGAAAAGGCTTTGACAGACCATCTTTTCCTTGCGTTTTCATTACGGCTGATGAGCTTATCCACCGCTTCCTTTGAAAGACTCTTCCCCGGCGCAAGCTCTTTTCCGATAACTTCGGGATTTGAAAGCACCCTCACCTTTAATACATGGCTCACACCACAGACGTAGAGATGTGCCGCGAGACCGCAACAGACCACATTATCCTTTAGAAATTCGGCTATGACCGACTGTTCTATATGGGCAAGATATATCGCCTGATCCTTGGCAGACATACCAAGGGCGGAAGGGGTCTTCTCGAGGGCCTTCAGGAGCTTTCCCTCCGGGATGCCGGAACACTTGGCTATATCTTTGAGAAGTTCCCGGTCAAGATAGCTATAGCCGAGCCTCTTCGCCGCCTTTTCCCCTATCTCCCTTCCCATCCCGTAGGAATCTGATGAAATCGCAATAATAGTCATTGTTCTCTCCTTTCCAGGAAAATTTGCTCTTGTAAGCAGTTATAGAAAGCGGGCCCGGGATCGTATAATCTCTCTCAGCGCTAAAAGATGCCTAAACGGCACCGGCCGGCGCGCCGCCTTCAACATGGACCTCCATGTTGTTTATTCCCGCTACAGTGGCTTCAAGCGCCTTGGCTGCCTTTCGGATTTTATGGGCATGCCGCTCTCCGGAGGTTGAATGAATAATTACATTGCCGTATTCACTTGAAACCATAACCTCGGGAAACTCTTCTACCAGCGCCGCCTTGACAGTGCACGCGGTCACAAGGTCTTCCATCTTTCGCTGGGAGGCAGAAGTGGTCTTGAATGCCTCTCTTTTCGCCGCGTCGCAGACAATATCAACGGCATCCGCTATGGAAAGCCGATCAACCTTTACCACCAGGTCATAGAGGGAGCTGTTCCATGGATCCACTCCATAGAGGCTCTGGGTCCATTTTCTCCTTTGTTCGTCATCGGCGATTATCGCTGAGCGCGCCTTTTCAAGAGTTATGCCTTCTCTCTGCGCTTCCATGGCCGAGCGTCTCTCAAGATCCGCAATTATCCTCACCTTTAGAACGTGGGGGATACCCCTGAGAAGCAGGTGCCCCGCCAGGCCGTGATACACTATGTTATCACTCCTCACCCTGGAAACCAGAGCGCTTCTGATATAGGCAATATAGGTCTCCTTCTTCCTCCCTCTTCTTTCAAGGATAGAAGGAGCATCGTGGATGGCCCTCACCAGCTTTATCTCATCCACCTCATACCGGTCGCTCGCCTCCAGCAGGATGTCCCTGCTGACGCAATCGTAATGAAGGCACGCCGCCACCTTTTCGGCCACCTCTTTTCCACTGCTGTAAGATCCTCTCGATATCGTTATGATGGACATATCACCACCTCCACTCAGAAATGTCTGTTACACTCTTGCACGGCCTTGAGTTCATTAGCCAATAGCCCCCCCTAGTAAAAGAGGTAAATCATGGCGATCATGACCACAAGGAAGTTGATACTGATAATGCTGCCGGCTTTCATGAAGTCCACGCTCCTGTAATGTCCCGGCCCCATGTAGAGCGCGTTCACCTGGTGGGTTGGAAGGATGAAAGAGTTGCTCGTCGCAAGTCCCACCACGAGCGCAGCCATACGAGGATCAGCGCCCGCGGCCAAAGCCATATTGACGACGAGCGGAACCAGGAGAACCGTCGCTCCCACATTGGAAATCACCAGCGAGAAAACAGTCGCTAGAATCCCTATGACAGCCAGAAGCACGATAGGCTGGACCATGCCAATGGCGCTAAGAACCGTATGCGCGATCCACGCCGCCGTCCCTGTCTTTTCGGTGGCTATGCCAAGCGGTATCAGGCCGCCGAGCAGGAAGATGGTCCGCCAGTCAACCGATTGATAGGCCTCGTCTATGCTTAGAACTCTTGTTACGACCATTCCGACAGCCCCAGTCATCAGGCACACGGAGAGCTGAATCTTAAATACCAGTATCATCACCAGGGAAACCGCCAGCCATGCAGTTGCCAAGATGGCCTTTTCAGGTCTCACAAGCTCAACGTCTATCGGGGTTGTAAGGAGCAGGGTTCGCTCTTTTTGAAGCCCCTGAAGCCGTTTCCACGGGCCGTGGAGAAGCAGGGCATCCCCCACCCTTAGATCCATATCGCTGATATCGCTTCTATAGGTCTCACCCTCCCTGTAGATGGCAAGCGGTGTGGCCCCGAACCGCCTGTGAATGTCAGCCTCATTTATGGTCTTGCCGACAATCGGGGACCTGGGGGGAACGACCGCCTCAACAGTTCCTGAACTCTGATCGGCAAGCTCCTCTTTGAAAACCTCGACATGCTCCTTCAACAGCATCCCTTCCTGCTCGGCCATGCGCCTTATGTCTTTTTCCTTGCCGCACAAGGCGATATCCACATCGGATCTTATCTCCAGATCCGGTTCAGGGTTCAGGATCTTGAAGTCGGGAGGGGCCACCATTGCTATCACATTTACCAAGTAACGTCTCCTCAGACCGTCAACCGTGACAGGATCCCTGTAAAGGGTGAAATCCGGAGGGGTATGAAGCTCAAAGGTCTCTCCGATCATCTCCGAGATATCCTCGGACTTTGCGGGCGAGGAAGTCTCGCCGGATTCCGATTCGCCTTTAGGCAGAATGAATCGGCCCAAAAGAATGAAAATTGCTATTCCGCTTCCCACAAGGGCAAGCCCAACGGGTGTCACATCAAAAAGCCCGAAGGGTTTAAGGTTGAAAGGAACCAGAAGGTCGTTCAACAGGATCAAGGGGCTCGATCCAACCAGCGTTACCGTACCCCCCAGGATGGCACTGAAACCGATCGGCATCAAAAGTCTGCTTATGGAAATCTTGAGGGTGCGGCTTACCCTCTGGACGGCAGGGAGAAAAAGGGCGGCTGCCCCCACATTCTGCATGAAGCTGGAGATGGCAGCTATTGCCAGGCATATGGCGATGACAATGCGAGATGCACTGTTACCCGCTATCTTAAGGAGGGGCGCGACCATCCTGTTCACAACGCCTGTCCTGTCGAGGCCGGCCCCTATTATTATAACCGCAATAATCGAGACAACCGCGTTACTGCTCAAACCTACGAACGCCTCCTTGGGCGTGACAAGACCAAGGAGCGGAAGGCCCACCATTACCAGTATCGCCACAACATCCACGCGAACCCACTCCACAATGAAAAGAAACACCGCGATTCCGATGATTGACATCACCATTATCATTTCAAAGGTCAAAGGCTTCATTCAATAAACACCTCACCAATTAGATTTGCTCCAGGCTTCATCTCGGAGATTCTCTTTCCTGCCTCTTTGGCCCTACTGTAACAATCGGGCACTCGAGCTTTGCGCTCAGCCTGCTCAGCCAGTGGCTCTTTAAGCCCTGCCCGCATTCCTGAAGATCCTCGCTGCTGCCCCAAACAATGGTCTGAAAGGGTGACCTCTCGGCCAGAAACTTGAGAAACTCCTCCGCCGGACTTCCGACCCTTATGGCCGTGCCGAGGGTAATGCCCTTCTTTAAGAACTCGCTCCCCCTTTGCGAAAGCTCTCTCGATATCCGCTTTTCCGCCTCCATCAGAGCCGCCCGCTTCGTTCCCAAAAGAGACCTCTCCTCAAAAGGCATCTCTATGAGCATGAGCAGGGTCACCTCGGAATCCATCCGCAGGGCAAGACCCTTTGCAAACTCAAGGGCCTCAGGGCAGATCTTTTCATTTTCGAAAACAACGAGAAGCCTTTGAAACATGGCACCAAAAACCCTCCTCTGCCGATTGTATGGCAAAACGCGTGCCCCGGAGGTTAATATATTTAATTTATTTAATTATTATTGAAATTGGGCGCCGTGGAGGCTGTGCAAAAGAAGAAGAGGATGTTTCAGAGGCAAAGACTTCTAAGGCGAAAAGTTGTCAAAGTCTCCCCCATTAAGGCCGGAACCATGCGTTGCAAAATCGAGCATAGATGTTTCATTAACGAAAGGATCACTCCAGGTCGTATTTTTTCATTCTCCTCCAGAGAGAAGCGCGATCAATACCCAGGATCCTGGCGGCCTCCCCTTTCGCCCCGCCGCTCAGATGGAGAACATGCCTGATATAGTCCCGCTCAAGCTCTTCGAGGGTCATAAGAGGGGAATCAGTTCGCTCGAAGATATGGAGATCAACCTTCCCCAGGTCCTCTGGAAGATCATGCACCTGGATGGTGTGACCGTCACAAAGGGCCAGAGCCCTCTCCATTATGTTTTCAAGCTCCCTGACGTTGCCCGGGTATGCGTAGTTTATGAGGATATTCAAGGCGTCTGAGGAGATTGCCTTCACAGTCTTTCCCGATCGGCGCTGAAACTTAGCAAGAAAGTGGTACGCAAGAAGCGCAATGTCTTCCTTTCTCTCTGCGAGCCGCGGCAGATTGATATTTACCACGTTAAGCCTGAAATAGAGGTCCTGCCTGAATATTCCCTCCGTGACTGCGGTCTTCAAGTCCCTCGCGGTCGCGGCTATTACCCTTATATCCAGCGGAACAGGGCTTACGCCCCCAACTCGTATGAGTTCCCTTTCCTGGATCACGCGCAGGAGCTTTATCTGCATGGAAAGGGGCATCTCTCCAACCTCATCCAGAAAAAGCGTCCCCCCGCTTGCGGTCTCCAAGATGCCTATCTTTCTGCTCCTGGCCCCTGTAAATGCATCTTTTTCATGTCCGAAAAGCTCGTTTGCGACGAGTTCCTCGCTGAACCCCCCGCAGTTGAATGCCGTGAAAGGCCCTGCCGCCCTTTTGCTTTGGCTGTGGATGGACCTTGCCGCAAGCTCCTTGCCTGCTCCTGAATCCCCTGTTATCAAAATGTTGCACTCAAGCGGCGCGATCCTTTCTATGAGCTGCTCAACCTCTCTTATCTTCGCGCTCTTTCCGATGAGGACATGCCCGTTGTTTGTTACATCCCTGGCCTCATCCCTCAGCCTCTTTTCCTCAAGGGCCTTGGATACGACCCCACGCAGGTCTTCCGGAGTAAATGGTTTTGCCAGATAATGGTATGCCCCTCTCTTGGTGGCCTCGACAGCTCCTTCGAGGCTCGCATAACCGGTGATAAGTATAAGTTCAATAAAGGGAAAGCGCCCCTTGACCTTCTCCATCACCGAAAGGCCGTCCATGCCCGGCATCCTGACATCGCTTACGACGAGGTCATAACCTTTCTCGTCCATTCTCTTGAGAGCACGCTCGGGATCAGTGAAGGTTGAAACCGCATGGCCATCGTTTTCGAGGATGCGCCTGAGGTTTTTGAGGGTCACGGAATCATCGTCTATGACCATGATCTCGGCCTTTAATGTCGTTCGTTTCTCCGTCATAACCGGATCCGTCTCATATCTTTATGATCAAAGACTTCCATACGCGAGCAGCTCTCGCCTGTTTCTACCTTTTCATAATGAATGCGGGGATAAGCAACTACCGAATAGCTCCTAAAGCCTAAAGAGCGGTTAGATCATATCACACAGACATCTTTAGCGGCAACCGCCGAAACGGTAATGTACCCGATAAGAAAAGCCGCTTAAAAGCGTCTTTATACGCATTAAGATTTTTTAGCCCTTTTTGCATCTCCCTCAGGCCGGTTTTGGACCTCTTAGCGGTTTTTGCAAAGCAGTCGCTTTTCGACTTGACAAGGCAGGAGTCTTCCTGTTAAGAAGTCCCGAAATGCGATAAGAAATCGCAAGCGTTTAGAAAATTCCAAGTTAATCAAAGCCACGGAGGCTTTAAGGGTCCAATCCCTTTTAGGCATTCGTGGCTTTTTTTTGTGACGGAGGCGGTCCGTTTCGCAGGCAAGCACCGCGGACCGCCTCCATTTTGGATGCACCCTGTTTCGGGCACCCGACATCGAGGATAACCTGCCGTCGTCCTCCAGTCAACTCCCGACAGGAGGCGACCAACCACGGCACTATCCTCCGCCTGATGCGGAGGCAACTTTCAAAGTCAATCAGGGAGGAATGATAGATGAAGAAGCACGTAACAGGAGTAAGAAGGTGGCTCCCACAAGTGGCCTTCGCGGTATGCCTTTTAGCGCCGCCTTCGGGCTCGGCTGAGGAACAGGGGACCTTCAAGCTTGAACCGGTGGTGGTAACAGCCACCAAGACTGAGGCAAAGGCGGATACTATCCCCTTTACCACCCACAGCGTGGAAAGGGAGACGCTGGACACACAGCCGAGCTTTTTCATGAACAATGTGGGAGAGCTGATAAGGGATCTCCCAGGCGTTCATGTGGGCCAATACTACCCTTGGGGGCCGCCCTGGATACACCTCAGAGGCACGGGCTATTTCATCGGAAGGACGGTCTATCTGGTGGACGGTCTTCCCATCTGGTCTTTCATGTCAACGACACTGAATCCCAACGACATAGAGCGTGCTGACATTCTCCTTGGTCCCTCTTCGGCCCTTTACGGCGCAAACGCATCAGGCGGAGCCGTCAACTTCATCACCCGCTCAGGCACAAAAGGCATGGGGGCCAAAGGCCAGATAGCTTACGGCTCCAACAACACCATCAAACCCCATGCGAGCGTAGGCGATGCCATGGACAAATGGCGCTACTATCTCTCCTACTCGGGAGACTACTCCGACGGCTACAAGATGAAGCCGGTGGAGGACGCACTCCAGCTCTGGAGCCTTGGAAAGAAGCAATACCTGAAAGAGGCCTCCCTGGAGGACAACAAATACGAGACCTCACACGCAACCGGCAAAGCGGACTGGGCTAAAGAACATGGGACAAAATTCTCCGTCGCAGTCAACTATGCCCAGAGATACCTCTACGGCGGCCAGACCAATCTCATCCTTGATGACAAAGGCTCCCAGGCCATCAGCACCCTCAAAGGGGAAACTCCCATAGGGACCATAGGGAAGGTCAAGCTCTCAGGCGCTCTTCAATATTATGATCATCCCCAGCTCTACAACGGCGGGCTGAGCCTCTCGGGGGGACAGGTGGTGCTCAACCCAACCGCAGTCCAGAGGCGGGAATGGGAGGTGAGACGCATCCCCGTCGAGCTTCAGACAGACTGGTACCTTGGATCAAAGAATACCCTGACCGCGGGGGTATTCTGGAGCAGGGAGGACGAGACCCGCGACGACACCTTTGTGGTGACCAAGAAAACGGCCCTCTACAAGGTGACGACAGACCAGTCGGCCTTCTACCTGCAGGACCAGATGCTCTTTCTGGACGATCGTCTATCCCTGGTCGCAGGACTTCGCTATGACTACTGGAAATACCACGACATCTTTGACAGCGGCTCAGATCCGAGCTCCCCTGATGCCGTAACCAAGGACACCTGGACCTACAGGGGAGGCGCAAAATACCGCTTCAACGAAAACCTTGCAGTCCGCTCCTCTATCGGAACCGCTTACTGGCCGGGGACGGCTCTGTGGTTTTTCCAGAACACCAAGACCGGCAATACCTGGCGGGAGGCGAATCCAGACCTCAAACCTGAAAAGACCTGGATGGCGGACCTCGGACTGGAGATAGATCTTCCCCGATTCGGAACCAGTATCGGCCTTACCGGTTATTACGGAAAGATTGAAGATATGGTATCTTACCGCTATGATGAAAATCCGCTCGTACCGGGGGGAAGCATAATAAGGTCACAGAATCTGGGAGGGGCAGAGATATACGGGATGGAGACATCCCTCAAGCAGCGCATAATAAATAATCTCTGGTTTATGGGCTCCCTGACCCTGAACCACTCGGAGATCATTGACGATCCCGTCAACGGAGGCCACCAACTCAGAAACGCCCCCGATTACTGGGGGAGCCTGGGCCTGAGGTATCTCAATGCCGATATCGTAAACGCCGATCTCCTCTTCAGATTCTCGGATGAAAGATACTATGACGATGAAAACACGGAACTTCCCTTCTTCCACATGCGCGCATACGAGACCCTCGATCTCAGGGTATGGCGTGACTGGAGGCTTGCAGACAAATGGATAATGACAACCAGCATCTCAGGGGTAAATCTATTTGACAAGTATTACGAAACGGAGATCGTTTACGTCAATCCCGGCCGCTATATCGAAGGGATGGTCGGGTTCAGATATCTCTTCTAGGAAGACCTTGACCGGTCGCCCTGTCGTGCGGGTCCTCAAGGCCGCGGCTCTGGCCGCGGCCTTGATTTCCTGCTCATCCCACCTATCCGTGCAACAATGCCTCTCTGCATCCGAAAAGAGCTTCGTAATCGGGGTGGGAAGGGACTTCTACGAAGGAAGTGACAGCAGGGGCTATCTCCACGGCTCGACAGGCATGTGGGAGGCCCTGACCTATCTCGATGAGACAATGACGCCTGTCCCCTGGCTTGCGGAGTCCTGGGAGTCGCTTGACTCCAACCGCAGGTGGGTCTTCAGGCTTAGCGACAAGATCCTTTTTCATGACGGCTCCCGGCTTTCAGCGGGAGACGTGGTTGAGAGCATGAAGCGTCTTATGAAAAACCCCAGGTATGACCCGGCAGGTAGCCTTTCGTATGTTGAATCGGTTAAGACCTACGGTGACCGCGGGGTTGCCTTCACCCTTTCAAAACCCCTCCCCCATTTCCCCAAGCTTGTCGCATACTACGGAAGCCCCGTGTTCAAGCCGGAGTGCTTTGATGATATGGGGCGCATTAAGGAACCTGTAGCAACCGGCCCCTACAGTCTAAAGGAGGTCTTGCAGGGCTCCCGGCTTTCCCTTGCAGCCTTCAATGGCCATTGGAACGGGGTCCCGCCCTATGAAGAACTCGTTTTCATGGCCATCCCCGATGCCCAGACAAGAGCCATGGCACTCATCTCCGGGCAGATCGGAGCGGTCGCGGACGTGGGAGGCATCCTTCCCGAGCAGGAAAAGACCCTTCAGAGGAACCCAAATGTGCTACTCAAGAAGGCGGAGGTTGCGACCACGCATCTCCTCGTGTTCAACTGCGCAAGGCCCCCCTTTTCCTCCACTGAGACAAGGCGCTGGGTGTCCGGCGTAATTGACAGGGAAAAATTCCTTGATGTATTTGCTAAGGGAGCAGGCGTTGCGGCAGCCGATCCCTATACCCCCATGGCAAAGGAGTACGCCTTCGGGCTCATAAGGCCTTCGAGGCATCCCATGCCCTCTGAGATAAGGAACTACAAACAGAAAATAACAATCATCCTCCACGGCGCTACTCTCCAAAGATGGCCGTACAAGGATATCGCGCAGGCCCTCCAGGCCCTTTTGCAGGCCCACGGCCTCAAAGTCGAGATCCGTATCATGGAGCAGGGGAGTTTCCAGGATTCCATAAAGGCAGGCCGATTCGATATGGCCGTTCAACCCTACACCCTCATGACGGGTGATCCGGATTTCTTTTATTCCTACTGGATCCTTTCGGATGCCCCCAGAAACTGCGGGTGGCGAAACCCCGATGCGGACAGGCTCATCAATGAGGCAAGGCATGAAGCGGACGGCCAAAGACGAAAAGACCTTTACAGAAGACTTCAGGAGATGCTCAATCAAGATCTCCCGCTTCTTCCCCTTTATCACGATGTGGCCCTCTACGCCCACAGAAAGGAGGTCCGATGCTTTCAAATGGACCATTTCTTCAAACCTGTCTTGAAGGTGAAGGACTGTGAATAGAACTCTTTTCTCAGACCTGATCGACAACGCATCATGGGAAGTGGCCTGGGCAGAGGCCAGATCAAGATTCCCCCTCGCCCTCAGCCAGCAGACGGCCCCTGAGAGGTGGCAGGCCTTCTTTGATGAGATCAGCGGTTCATACCCTGCCGTGTGGGGAGACCAGGGAGGTCTGGGGCCCAATCTGGCCGATTTCCTGTTCTCCGAAGGTCTTGCCTTACCCTCGGCGCTTGTGCTGGACGCGGGATCTGGTCCAGGGACCCTTGCCCTTCCCCTTGCAGAGAGGGGAGCCAGGGTTACAGCCCTTGATTACGCGGAAGGGATGCTGCGGGTGCTCTCCACCATGGCGGCTGAGATGCATATTGATACTATTGAGACCGTCTGTGTCCCCTTTTTTGAATTCAGACCTGCCGTTAAGTATGACCTGGTACTCTCCTGTTTTTTCCCGGCGGCGCTTTCCCCTGAAGGCATACGCCGGATGGAGTCCCTGAGCCGCGGCCATTGCGCCCTGGTTCTGGGCGCCCTCGGCGAACAGATACCCTTCCGCAAGGCCCTCTGGAGGGAAATCATGGGCCATGATCCCCCGTCAGGGGCGTTTCATCTCATATACGCCTACGGGTTTCTTTTCTCCGCAAAAAGGGCGCCAAACGTAAAACACCTTTCCTGGCCATATACCTTCAGAAGGCCCCTTGAGGAAACCGAGGCCTTTTTCAGAAGGTATTTCCAAATATTCGACAAGAAAGGCCAGACGGTTGAAAAGCGCATCAGAAGGGTGCTAAAGGACTTTGTCAAAGACGGTTTCGTCACGTGCGATGCCGAAGTCAAGATAGCCGTGCTCTGGTGGAAGGCAGAACGCGGTTGACGATAACACTTTCGCTGCCCGCCGGTCTTGGCTTTGTTGTCCGCCGGCTTTTCCGGCTTGCCGCTGTCCTTTCGGGCATAGCCCTGATCGCCTTCTCCCTTCTTGATCTTGCGCCTGGGGATCCGGCGGAGCTTGTGCTCCTTGCGAGGACCGAATCTCCCACCCCTGAAAAGATTCAGGCCGTAAGAAAGGACTTGGGGCTTGATGCCCCATTTTTTTCCCGCTTCACAACCTGGGCGGTCTCGGCCTTGAAGGGCGATCTGGGAAGGTCCTTCAGGACAGGAGACGCCGTGGCAAGGGAGATATCGGCAAGACTGCCCGTCACCCTCACCCTTGCGGCCTTGACCATGTCTTTTGTAATGGTGATTGCCACAGTTACGGGTCTGGTTTCAGGCCTCATGCACGGTGGCGCCCTGGACAGGGGGATAAGGGCATGGGCGGTCTTGAGCATCTCCGTGCCGGATTTCGTTCTGGGCATCATCCTGATCTTCCTTTTCAGCCTTAAGATAGAGCTTTTTCCGGTAGTCGGCCTGAGTGGACTGCATTCCTATGCGCTTCCGGTCTTTACCCTTGGTCTTTCAATCGCGGCGGTGCACGGGCAGGTTTTCCGCGCGGGGGTCATGGAGGTTCTCAATACGGATTATGTGCGTTTTGCCTATGCAAAGGGTCTGGGACCCTGGGCGGTCATAAGGAGGCATGTGGCAAAAAACGCGCTTCTCCCTGTTGTGATCCTGTGGGGCATGTCCCTGGGCCATTTGTTGGGAGGGGCCGTCATTGTCGAGAATGTCTTTTCCCTTCCCGGAGTCGGAACCCTGCTGGTTGAATCCGTACTTCAAAGGGACATCCCCATGGTCCAGGGAATCGTTCTTTTCACAGCCCTTTCCTTTGTGATCGTAAACCGGCTTGTGGATGCTATCATGCGGTTCTTTGTCCCATCGCTTATCTCTCGATCGGGTGAAGAGCGATGAAAGGAGGATGGGCAAGCATTTCGGCGAGACACCTCCTGTTTGCCCTGGCCTTCCTGATCCTAGTGCTTGCCGGCCCACTTCTTGCTCCAAATGATCCCTTTGAGATGAATCTGGACAACCGCATTCAGTCGCCCTCCCTGCGATTTCCCATGGGAACGGACAGCCTTGGGCGCTGCGTGCTGTCCCGGACCCTCTACGGAGGGGCTGTGTCCATGGGCCTTGCTCTTGCGGCGACACTCTCCTCAGCAGCTCTGGGCATGGGACTTGGTCTTTGCTCCTCCGCAGCGGGAGCAATCACGCGAGCTGTCGCCATGTGGGTGATTGAGGTGATGCTTGCATTTCCTTTCCTCATCCTTGCCGTGGTGATCGCGGGGCTGCTCGGACCTTCCGGCGTCAATACATGGCTTGGACTTACCGCGGCGGGATTCGCATGGTGGGCGAGGTTTTCAAGTAGCCTTTTCATAAAGGCTGGAGAATCGGATTTCGTCAAGGCCGCAAGGGCCATGGGTATCCCTGCCCTGCGCCTAACGGGAAGATATCTCCTGCCGCAGGTGATGCCGCATGCGGCAGTGGCGCTGCTGCTCCAGATGGCCGCAATGGTCACAGCCGTCTCAGGCCTGAGTTACCTGGGCTTCGGAGCCCAGCCCCCCACGCCGGAATGGGGTACCATGCTCAAAGACGGACAGATTTACATGATTGATTACCCATGGCTCATGATAGGGCCGGGCCTTGCCATAACCGTCTGTGTGGCGGCATTCACGGCCGTAGGCGAAGCCCTCAGAAGGCGCTTTGCCCTCAAGCCTCTGAACAGGTGGTAAGATGAACTCCATAGCGGTTGAATCCCTCGCAATCGAAACCCCCGGCTCAGATACACGTATAGTTGAAGGGCTTTCTTTTGCCATACCGCAAGGAGGAAGCCTCGGGCTTGTGGGTGAAAGCGGAACAGGAAAGACCCTTACGGCCCTCTCCCTTTGCGGTCTTTTGCCTGAGCCATTGAGGCTTGTCTGCGGCGGCATGAGCGTCAACGGGAAGGAGCTTGAATGGGATAACCGGCTGTCTTGGCGGGACGTGAGGGGGAGAGGGATATTCATGATATTTCAGAGCGCATCCCTTGCCCTTGATCCAACAATGCGAATTGGTGCCCAGATCGCAGAGACGCTCCATGAGACAAAGGGCCTGAAGCGGAAAACGGCCCGGACCAGGACCACCCGACTGCTTGAAAAAGTGGGCCTGGGCCCTGAGACTGAAAGATGCCTCCCCTTTCAACTGAGCGGCGGGATGAGGCAAAGGGTTCAGATAGCAATCGCCATGGCCCTTGAGCCCTCTGTCCTTATCGCGGATGAACCAACAACCGGGCTTGATCCCTTAATCCAGATTCAGATCCTCGGTCTTCTGGATAATCTGAGAAGGAGTTTCGGGATATCCCTTCTCATCATATCCCATGATCTGAGGGTGATTGCGCGAATGGCGGATTCCGTCTGCGTGATGCACAAGGGAAGAATGGTTGAAAGCGGGACGGTTGAGGAGGTATTCCGAACTCCTCGCTCTCCATATACGAAACTGCTGATCGAATCCGTTCTCAAGCAGGAGGGCATCGGATGACCGCCCCCTTTCTCGAAGCAAGCGGCATTTCAAAACGCTATATAAGACCTTCAGGTGAGATTGTCGCGCTTGACGCCATTGATATATCCCTGGGGCGCGGGGAGTCAATCGGCATAGCGGGCCCGAGCGGCGCGGGGAAGAGCACCCTGGCAAGAATACTTTGCGGCATGGAGTCTCCCACAGAAGGCAGCATCAGCCTTGAAGGAAGGGATATTCAAAGGGATAAGTCCCTTAGAAGGCGCATCCAGATGATATGGCAGGATCCCGCGGCATCCCTCAATCCCTACATGACTGTCGCCCAACTGATATCAGAGCCCATGGAGGTATTCAATACAGCAGGCAGGGACAGGCTAAAGGAAAGGCTTGATGAATTGTCGGCCATGGTTGGTATCCCAAAGAGGCTTCTTTCCATGAGGCCCCACGAACTGAGCGGCGGCCAGTGCGCCAGGACCGCCGCTGCAAGGGCCCTTGCAGCAGATCCCATCGCGCTTGTCTGCGATGAATCCTTCTCAAGCCTCGATATCCCCTCCCAGGCCGAACTCATGGAGGTCCTCGAAGGCCTGCGGGATAGCCTCAATCTCTCCCTTGTCATCATCTCCCACGACCTCTTTCCGATTATGCGGATGTGCAGCAGGGTTGCGGTTATACGCAACGGGAAAATGGAGGAAACAGGGAAGACCTGTGAGGTCATTTCCGCCCCTCGCAGCCCCTGGACAAGGGAACTGGTCTCAAGCCTCCTGACCTGGCCGTTTAGTCCTCAAAGGAAAGCCGGACATCACCTCAGCGGATCGTGAATGTAACAGACATACTTCAGTAACCGGCTGGGCCTCCCACATATATGTTCTTAAGAACCACGGTCCCTTTGGTTATGAAAATGGTTTGAACGCCCGAGCTCATGGCGCTCCCGGAGTAGTCGGCGTCAAATCCTCCTTCGACTGTCTGGTTGGCGCTCGTCCGGCAGACATGATAGAAGGAATATACGTCGTCAAAGGCGTCCATGTTTTTCTGCGATCCGGCAAGCACAAGGACGCTGTTGGCCTCTATTAGCGTTTGCGCGTTGGGAGTTGTAAAATGCCCCCTCTCCCAGATGCCCACCACGCTCAATCCGAATTCCTCCCTGATATTGCTCTCCGCAAGCCTTTTGCCGACCAGCGGGGTGCCGTAGGTTGAAAACTCCGCCATCACCAGTCCATCGAACCTGCTTATGACCGTGGAACGGCAGTCCCCGCCTACCGTCCATGCCGCGAGGGATCTTCCCAGCATCTCGTGGAGCTGGATAACCTTTGTGCTTCCTGCCATGTAGAGGATGTCTTCGGAGTAAGGCGAGTCGGCCGTGGTGATGATTGGGACATGTTCATTGAGCGCTCTCACGGTAAAGGCGATGTTGGTGTTTATCTCATCGGAGTTTGTAGCCGCAACCAGCGCAGCCCAGTCAATCTTCATTCTGCGGTAGGTTTCAGGATCGTCAATGTTCCCAACTGCAACGCGGATACCCGAGTCGTAGAGTTCAAGTGCCTTTCTGTGATCATCTACAAGCAGTACATATTCACGGTCGTGACTCCTCAATTTCTCGATAAGCGCCGCTGTCACCTGATCGTAGGCGGTCAGGATCACGTGGTCCGAGGTCCCCCCGGCAGGCAGCTCCCTCGGCGCTCGGTTCTTGGCCTCCTCTTCCATCCAAGGGGCGTAAAAAAAAACTTGATAAATGTAAAGGGGAGAAGGGTAAGAAGATAGATTACGCCAGTAAGGAGAACCAATATAGAAAAGAAGTCGCACCTGCCAAGGTAGGGTGGACGCGATACAGACTTGACGCGGGGTGTCTGAAAGGACGGGGAAGAAATGTAGCGCTGAAACGAGGGGATCCTATTATGGATGAGATCCGGATCCTGAATCCTTCAAGCGCTCGGAGAGCCACATGCTGACTAAGGTTTCCGGCAAGATTCCACGGGTGCGGGCCTGGGCCTCAACCTTCAAATAGAGTTCAGGATCGATCGCTATTCGCCGTCTACGCTGGGCTCTGACATCGAACCTAACCTCATGGGTCTCATCCCAGTGGTCGGCAAGGCTTTGGCCGTCCCAGAAATCCTCTATGTCTTCCAATGTGTTCATTTTTGAAATGGTGGTAGAAGCTGTTTTCTTATCGTTTTTCATATTGTTTACGCTCCTTTTTATCCATATCTCTGGCGCTTACCACGAGTGCGGCCTTACCATCTCTAAGGATAAAAAATACAATCAGATAACGGCCTGCATCTGTCTGGCCCCAAGCGGAATATACGTCTTCTCCTTTCCTGCACCCTGATTCAACAAGGCGAAAATACGGTTCGTTGAAGAATATCTCTTCAACTTCGTCTTGGGTAACATGGTGTTTGACAAATATCTTCTCAACAAAATCGGGGAGCCAGATAAAGTCATCAATATGAATGACATGCGCCTGTTTCCAAGATTCCCTTTAGATCATGCGGGACGAAACCATCACAATAAGAATAGCAAAAGGTTTAGCAAGAGGCAATATCATCCTCATATTTTGCTGCCTCTTCGGGCGGGTCCTGAGGACGTTGCACGACATAAATTTCAACCCAAAACTGGGTACTTTTTCACCGGCGATAACACTTTGTCTGGCGCGTGTCCGGAACACGCCCTGAAGCCGCCTCTCCGCACAAACATCAAGCTTGTTCTCCCCAATTTCCCTCAAAAGGGCCTCGCGAAAAAACCGCCTTGAAGGGCCAAGATCCGCATATATCTTCCGGCCATTACCTCAAAATCTATCCTCGCCCCGCGGTCGCGCTCATAGAGCAACCTTCCTGCTTTCAAGATCTGATGCGTCAGGACGCACGGTGCATCGTTTAGTATAACCACATCAGTTTCGATACCGGCATGAAGGCTTATCTCGTCGGCCATTCTGAGGCGGCGGCCTGGCTTCTGTCCGGAAGAGGTTTGGGAAGCGGTATGTCCGCGCTCGCATCAAGCATGGCCGCAAACATCTTGTCTTTTGCCTGCTGGAATTCCGCCACGTCTGGACATTCACTGGCAAGCTTCATCATATCCTGGACCGCCTGCTCCCTGCGTCCGGCCCTGAAGACGTTCCACTCCTCCTCCGCCACATATTCGGCGGCCCTGGAGAGCTTCTCCTTCGGGATGTCCCCGCTGTGATTCCTGGCAAAGGACAGGGCTTTTTCATACTTGCCCTGCCTGAAGAGCACCTCCAGGGAAAGGCCGGCGACGTTGGCGTCGTCGGACTTTATCTTGTATGCCTTCTCGGCCCATGAGGCAGCATCGGAGAGTCTGTCCAGTTCCAGGGCGAGCCAACCCAGGTTGGCAAGGAGTTTGTGATCGTTTTTCTGTTTTTCCGCCAGGCCTTTCCAGGTATCATAGGCGAGATCGGGTCTCTTGTAGCGGTAGTAGGCGAGCCCCAGGTTGTAAGCGATCCCCGGGTCCTCGGGGCAGTATTTCTGGGTCTGGATGAGCCCGGCAAGCCCCTTCCCCTGGTCCGTCTTGAAGGTCTCCATGCTCCGGGCCGCAAGCTCTTTGCCGAGAGGGCAGTTGTCGGCCCATGCAGGACGGGCGACAAACAGCAGCAAGGACGCCGCCGCTTTTCCATAGATAATCCGCGCCTTCATTGTTCTTCCCTCTTTCCCCTCAACAGTTCCGTCATCCCAATGCCGGCGCTTCCCGTGACCTTCGCGGGATCGTCCGATCCCGCTACCGGCCCCGAGAGACCCGCCTTTTTTCGCCCCCGCTCGATCAATACGCGGGGGACGGGATTTCACCAGGGCGGCCCTCACGGGCCGCCGAAACACAGAAAACTCCTTTCAACCTCCCCCGTTCAATCTGCCTGGGATTGCGTCCCAGCCGCGCCTCCGGCTGCGCACGGGTCGCGGCCCGGCCACAATCCCCCGCCATGCTCACCCCTGACCTCAAGGCCGGGCAAGACGGAAGCCGTCGCTGCTGATCCGGAGGTCGGGACCGAACCCGTTACGGGAGGCCGAGCGGCAGCGCCAGGCGGGGTCGTACCAGCCGCCACCACGGAGAACCCGGTTCGAGCCCGAAGAAGGACCCTTTGCATCAGTAACAGACCCGGAGGGATAGTCCCCATACCAGTCCTCGCACCACTCCCAGACATTGCCGCTTATATCATATATGCCAAGATCATTCGCCCTCTTCTGTTTTGCCGGATGGGTCCGGCTTCCGCTGTTGTTCTTATACCAGCCAAGCGCGTCAAGATCGTTTCCCCCGCTGTAAAGCTCATCCTTTCCCCCGCTCCTTGCCGCATACTCCCACTCAGCCTCTGTAGGAAGACGGAAGCTGCCCCCAGATACCATACCGTTCAACTTCCTTATGAACTCCTGACAGTCGTTCCATGATACCTGCTCCACCGGGCAGTCATCCCCGCAGGAGTAAAACCGGGACGGGTTGCTCCCCATCACCGCCTTCCACAGCCCCTGAGTCACCTCTGTCTCACCTATCCAGTAGTCCTTACTGATGCGCACACGGTGCTGGGTTTCGTCATCATCTCTTCCCGATTCGCTTGAAGGACTCCCCATCATGAACTCACCGGCAGGCACACGGATCATGGTGAAGGAGACACCCTTGACCGTGAAGGTCTTGACTTCCCCGGCATTGCCCGAGGGTCGGGGCTCCGCCTCCGACTTTCTTTGTTCCCTGGGACTTCCCTCGGTCTTGGTAGGCGCGGCCGGTTTCTCATCAAGCCCCTCTATCGGCCTCCACTCCAGGTCCAGCCCGATCTTGGTCTGGGATGCCGAGGCCTTATCCGCTGTGCAACCGAGTCCCAGCATCAGAAAAAGCGAAAATACAGTCCTTATGCCTCCAGCGGTCATCAGCAGCAATTGTCGCATGCACATCCCTCCAATCATACAATATTGAGAAAGGCCTCCTCGTTGAATCTGCCGCCGTCTGCAAAAAGCTTCCGAGTGAATTTTCAGGGTTACTCTATCAAACATCTCTCCACAAGGCGTCGTCATAAGCCGCCAAGCCCATCCTAAGATAACTGCCCTCAGTCACCGAACTTCTAAATGAGAGTCGAGAGTGAAGATAAAGCCATCACGACCCTCGGAGGAAGATGCGGCTAAATATCTTTGCCATCTCTTCGGAAGTGAAGTCCTTGCCATAGAAACGGACAAAGAGCCTCTGGCGGAGCTCAAGATCCTTCAAGTCTTTCCCCTCCGCCTTGATTCCGGCGGTTGCAAGGGCCCTGGCGGCGTCGAACATGCCGGATGCCATACGCATACGCTCCGCAGGGGTCCTCGACATGATCATCTTCTTGTAGATGTCGGATATTTCCTTCGGTGTGTCACTCATGTTGAGCCGCCTCGGTTAAGCCTTCCCTGACTCCCAAGGCCTCCGCCCACATCCAGAGATATCCCCACTCCAGGCAATCCACGGTGGATATTATCTGCCTTACATCATACATCTGAAGTTCGGATTGTGATTCACTGCGCCAAACAAGCTTGGAAAGAATCAAGTCCTCAGGAGAGACGACGAAAACATTGCATCCTTCAATGTCAACTTTTCTTCTTCTACTGAACTCTTCTATCCTATATGGATGATTCTTCCTTACTATGAAATCAGCCTTCATAAACCAAGTGTTATGAATTATGTTAAACATGCCTTCTATTTTAACCGCGTCTCTCACGGTATCGTAGTCAATATAGCAATCTTTAGCAAAATTGCTTATAATATCAGCCACTTTATCTAGTGCAATTTCAACAATTAAATCTATGTCACGGGTCATCCTTGGGACTGAATAAACAGTCATCGCCATCGAGCCGGTGATCATGTAGGGAATACCGCTCGAATCCAGCCTGCCAGCGATCAACTTAACCATTTCCAGTTGTTCATTCATGGGTGATCCGTCTAATGGATGCTGCATGGGTTTTTGGGAGATATTCGCCCATTTTCTTATCCCTATCGGAAAAAAACTCATGTGTATTTAACGAGGTATGAAAATATACACGTTTTTCAGGTGGCAATCAATAAGGCTTTGGTGATGTGATTGTGCTCGGAGAGGCCGGAAAGAGGGCCCGGTTTGCTCAATGCCGGGCCCAACGAGACTACTTATTCTGCCAGACGGGTTTTCGCTTATTCAGGAAGGCATTGAGTCCTTCCTGGGCGTCGTGGGTCTTCATGAGTTCGTTTAAGTACACATCCTCAATGGCCTTGAGGGAGGGCTCGAAGTCATCCATCAGACCTTTTCCGATGGCCTTTTTGGTCTTTCTCAATACCTCGGCGCTTAAGCCCAGGTAGGGTTTGATGAACTCAGTGGTCTTTGCCTCAAGCTCGGCCAGAGGAACCACTTTGTTTATGAGGCCCAGGGCGAGGCTTTCCTGCGCACCAAGGAGCCTGCCGGAGAGAATTATCTCCATGGCCGCCTTTCTTCCGATTATGCGCGGAAAGAGCTGAGCCGCTATCGGCGGGAATACCCCCACCTGAATCTCGGGCTGTCCGAGCTTGGTGTTATCGGAGGCGATTACAAGGTCACAGAATACGGCGAGTTCGCATCCCCCGCCCAGACATGAGCTGTAAACCGAGGCCACAGTCACCACAGCCATAGCGTCCAGAAGCCGGAACATCCTGTGGAATGCCCCTATCATCTTGGGGGCCAAATCCCCCATGTGCTCTCCCACATCCACTCCGGCTGAGAAGCACTTGCCCTCGGCATTAAATAGCAGGACCTTAAGATCTTCTTTGCCTTTCCATCCCTCAAGCACCCTGTTGATTTCTTCCATCATGGCGATGTTGAGTACGTTCACGGGCGGTCTTTTCAGAGTGATCGTTCCAAGGCCGTCCTGGAAAGAAGCTTTAATGTTTTCATAGCTCATAGTCACATGTCTCCCCTAAACTGAAAGGCGGCAGGCGCATCGAGTTTCTGGACGTGCCTGCCGCCGGTATCATGATCTCTTTTCTTCGAATCGCCTACTTCGCAGGCTTTCCAAGCACCTCGGAAAACATCTCCATATCCCAGTTTTTGCACTCGGCTATGTTCTGGCGGAACTTTATGAAGTCAATGGTATCCTGGCCGGTGATCTTCTTGGTGTTGAAGGCGCCGAATCCAAGGAACGCCTCTCCGCCCATGTTGGCGGCAAGCCAGTGACGATGAGAGTTCTTCATGGTATCCCAGAAGAACTTCTTCTTCTGCCGAACGCTGTCAATGGACTCGATCAGACAGCCCGGGAAGAGGTTGGCGAAGGTCCATGTAATCTTGTTCACTTCTTTATCCAGCAGTTCAAAATCCGCGTTGGGCTGATGCTGCTTTACGAACTCTCGGGCCTCTTTGGCCTCGGCGCCCGCCTTGTACTCCCCGTACACGATCTCCCCGTCCCTGACATAGCTGTCGGTTATGATCTGGGGATTGCGCACCCATTTGCCGTCCACCTTGAGGACCGGAACGACCTTGCTGAGAAGGTTTTTGGCCTTCATCTTGTAAGCGGACCACATCTCGCAGGATATGCAGTTCCACATCGCGTCTTCAGCGCTCAGATACCAGGGGAGGAAATCCGATGCGCCGCCGACAGGAGCTGAGCCGTGCCGCGGCCCTGCCTGGCCGAATATGGCCAGATCCGAGGCGATCGCGATATCGCACGCCATGCCGATCTCCTGACCACCGGCGACCCTCATGCCATTAACCCTGCAGATGACGGGCTTTTTGCAGGCAAGGATGGAGTCCACCATGTGGTTGAAAAGCTCCATATACTGGCCGTATTCGTCTGAGCGAAGGCCATAGTATTCGCTGTATTCCTTTGTGTTGCCGCCCGTGCAGAAGGCAAAGGGGCCTGTGCCCGTAAAGACAACGGCCACAACGCTTCTGTCCAGAGAGGCGTTTTCAAAGCCTGCGATCACGCCCTTGACCATCTCGGTGGTGTAGGAATTATACTGCTTTGGGTTGTTCAGGCGGATCCAGGCCACGAACAATCCGTCAACCACCTTACCGCTCGGATCTGTAAGAGGCTTTTTCTCATATACCGTGCAAGGGGCCTCTGTTCCCCAGTGCACATTCGCATGGAGCGCGTGATCTTTCTTTCCGTCTTCCCTTGGAAGCCAATCCAAACCTTTAATAGTCATAATCTTGTTTCCTCCTCCATTTATTGGGTCTGTGGGCGAGGTGCTGTTGCGCCTCGCGCTTCATTATCAGTTATTCGCCTGACGCATCAGAAGTCGGGTTTAAGCACTATCCTTTTCATGGGCGGCACCTTGTGCGCCTCGGCGAATGTAGAGGCGATGCTGCTCATGGGCCGAACTTCCACGAAACTTTCGATATTGATCTTCCCCTTCAAGACCATATCAAGGACAATGGGATAGTATTCAGGCAGGCAGCCCCAGGTCCCTATGATCTCAGCGTCAAAGGCCATAAGCCGTCCGAAGGCATATTCTGTCTTGCCCATCCCGAAGCCTACTACTATAAGCTTGCCGATGAATCCCAGAAGAGACAGCGCGATTTCCTGGCCGCCCTTGGCGCCCGTAACTTCGAAGATCTTCCACCCGAAGTTGGGAAGGCCGTTTTTCTTGCAGATATCCTTGAACTCAGTTGACACGGCCTTGAGATCCTTGTCCTTGGAGTTGATCACAAAGTCGGCCCCGAACTTGAGTGCCCTGTCCAGTTTCTCCTGGTTGCGGGCGATCCCTATGACTGTCTTAGCGCCCAGGGCCTTGGCGGTCTGGCCCACGTACTGGCCGACTCCACCTGTGATGCCTATCACTATCACATTGTCTCCGGGTTGGAGATCGGCCCTCTTGGCCGCCTGATACGGGGTGGTGGCGGCATCCGCCACAACCGCTAGATGGGAAAGCGGGATGTTTCCTCTTCCCTTAACCTCGCAAAGATCAATGCTCGGGACAGGGATATGGCTTGAAAACCCCCCGTAAAGACCGATGCTGTTTCCAGGCATCTTCTGATCGAGACATCTGTTTCCCCTTCCGGTCTTGCAAAGGATGCACTGCCTGCAAGGCATGACAGCCGGAACTATTACTTCCTTGCCGATCCATTTGGGATCACCCGCCACAACGGTCCCTGAGATCTCGTGTCCCAGGGTCAGGGGCGGCTTTGAGACGGTCGGTACACCGTCATAGAAATAGCCAAGGTCCGTGTGGCAGACACCGCAGCCCGCCACCTCAACGAGTACCTCCCCCGCCTTAAGCTCAGGCACGGGGATCTCTTTTCTCTCCAGCTTTCCGGGAATGGTTTCCTTGGTCTCCCTGTTATAAACCGTGGGCTGGACCATCTGCCATGTCTGAATCTTATCCGGTATTCCTGCCATCGTATTCCTCCTTATGTTACATGTTCATCTTGTTCACAATTTGCGAACCACGCGCCTGAAGAACCTACAATGATCCTTGCGCCGGTCGGACTTATATCATCCCGTAGCCGCCGTCCACGCACAGGAGCTGACCTGTAATGTAGTCGGCGTCATCAGAGGCGAGAAAGACAAAAGCCGGGGCTATGTCCTTGGCCTCAGCGAAGCGTCTGAGAAGTATCCGGTTCATGTAGATCTCTCTAAGTTTCTCATCGCTTCTGATCTTCTCGGTCATATCCGTTGCCACGATTCCCAGTGAAATCACATTGGCGCAGACATTGTATCTCGCGAGTTCCCTGGCAATGGATTTGGTCATGCTTATTACACCGCCCTTTGCCGCGCTGTAGTTGATCTGCCCCACGGTTCCCACTAGGCCCGCAACCGATGTCACGTTTATGATCTTTCCGTTGCCCTGATCTTTCATAATGTTGCCGGCTGCCTGTGAGCACATAAATGCGCCCTTGAGGTGTATATCAACGACCTCGTCCCACTGCCCTTCGGTCATCTTGAGCATCATGGCCGGCCTTGTAAAACCAGCGTTATTGACCAGGATATCAAGCCTTCCAAATTTTTCCTTGCAAGCGGAGAATATGCGGTCAACGTCTTCCTTTTTTGCCACATCCGCTTTGACCGCGATCGCATCGCTTCCAATGGAACGGATGGAATCAACCACTTCAAGTGCCGCTTTTTCACTGGAAGTGTAATTGACGATTACTTTAGCCCCCTCTTTGGCATAGGCGAGGGCAATAGATCTGCCTACGCCGCGGCTGCTCCCGGTAACCAGAGCTATCTTGTCTTTCAGTTTCATATTATCCCTCCCCTGCTAAACCTTGACAGCATTGAAAAAAGTCCATCTGCTTCTTCGCGCCCCATCTCCCGTAGTATCAGATCAGGTCTAGCTACACCCGCACTCAGGGATTGTTCGAGGTCCGCACGGCTGCCTCAATGACTACATTGTGATTATAATGTAGTTATACAGCAAATCTACGGGAATGATATAGCGGTGTCAAGAAAAACTTTGTGAAGTATTGCACAAGACTCTACATATCTTCCAGCGGATACACTCCGTTAAAGATAGCTATTCAGTTCAGCATAGCTCTAACGCATTTTAACATATTGACATAAAAATCCTTATCGTTTATGTGGCATGGAAGTATCTTCAGTATGCTATCGCTTTTTAACTTATCCTTAAGGCCTTTTATAAATCTTTCCGTATTGGCGGGATTATATAAAGGTCCTTTCTTGTCGCTGAAGGCGGAAAAACCGTGCGACGGCACCAGGATTAAAGCCGGCCCGCAAGCCATTTCAGAGAGTTCGGCCAGGCTGCCTCCAAGCTCCTCCATCTCGAGAGGGCTTGTCTCTGCTACCGTAATAGCCTCGTTATGGGAGTGGTACCTCCTCGATGGAAATCTTCTCTGCGCGTCGGCAAGGGGGCCTGTTACAAGAAAATCCATATTTCCCGGCACAAGGATTGTGGGTATGCCCTTTCTGAGCGCCGCGACACCGCGCAGGGCTCCGGAGTCATAATCACCCCCATAGCGATGATCCGCTATCTCATGGAGGGATAAATCAATTACGAAGTCAAACTCGCCTTCCTCTATCATCTCGTCCATGGCCTGTCCGCCTGAGCCGTTGGTATGGAATGTGACTACCTCGAAGCCGTCCGCAGTCAGAGCTTCCCTCAGCCATGCCGCGCAGGTCTCAGTGGTTCCAAGCGTTGAAAGCGCGACCTGACGCAGTTTTCCTCTCTCCTGCCGGATCTTGGCTCCGGCATTCACCATCCCGGCAATGGCGCCTGCACCGTTTGAAATGACCCTTCTGGTCATACGATTAAGACCGGCAAGATCGCATACGGAATGAAGCATGACTATATCTCTGGTTCCCACGAAAGACCTTGTATTTCTGGAAGCCATTGTGGAGATCATCACCTTTGGAAACCCGAATGGCAGATCCCTCATAACCGCGCTTCCCAGAGTGGTGCCCATTGAGCCTCCCAGGGCGACAATGCCATTGATCCTCCCCTGCTCGTAAAGCTCTCGCGCGATACTTATCGCTCCGACAATCATTGCATTCAGGGCCTTGCCCTCGTGCGGAATCATCTGGACATCTGAAAGAGTCGTTCCGCCGCGCGATGCGACCTTGTGCCTGGAGACATAGACGGGGAAATCAGGATTTCCCCTGATACCTGGGTCCATTATCAAAGCCTCAAGGCCTAGCTCTTTTACGCACTCCGATAGATATAACGCCTCATCGCCCTTTGTATCCATGGTAGCAAGGATAAGAACTGAACCGCCGCTTTCAGCCGACATAACCGCCTCCTGAAATAAAAATATGGAGTATCCGATTCTTCAATAACCCGCATGCCCCTGGGAAACAACAAAAAATGAAAATGATCGGCATGCTGAAGACATTTTCATATCAACAATCCGTCTCCTCCGCACATCTTTTTCCCTTATAGCAAATTATGCCCGCCCAGTTCAATATGATCTCTGAGAGCGCAATCGGAAGAGATTCTCCATTTCGGCAGGCTTTTTTCTTACGGCTCTGTTGACACGATAAACCATCCCCTGATATCCTCAGTTTTGAAGTGGCAGGGACGGCTTGTAGAGGCGGCCTCAAGAGGCGGCCCAATAATGTCAATCTAATTTCCGGAGGATGATTATGGAGAAAAGGGGTATCACCAGAAGGGAGTTTGTTAAAGCAGGGCTGCTTACTGCGGCGGCGGCTTCTCTTGGGGCCGGAGTTTTTAAGCCTACGGGCCTTTGGGCCGCTACGCCAACGATAAAAGGCCCCATCAAGCTGGGCTATCAGGCCATCATGTCCGGAGCGCTTGCCGGATATGGAGAATTCCACAAGATGGGTGTTCAGATGGCGGTGGATGAGCTTAACGCCGATAAAGGAATCGCGGGAGCGAAGGTGGAAGTTGAATTCCGGGATTCAACCCTGAAGGCGGATGAGGCCATCAAGAACGCCCGCTACTTCGTGGATAGCTGGGGGGCGGATTTCCTTGGAGGAATTGATTCATCGGGCCAGGCCCTGGCGCTCGCACCAGTTATGGCGGAGCTTGACCGCATTCTTATGGTGACTCACGCCGCGACCGAAAAGCTCACGGAGCAGCAGGTATTTAAAAACGGTATCAAACAGGTTTTCCGCATCTGCACCCCGACATATCAGGACGGAAACGCGGCAGCCTTTGTCGCCAAAGATCTTCCGGCCAAGACCTGGGCCACTATAAGCCCGAAGTACGAATACGGCTATACCTGCTGGAACATGTTCAAGGAAACACTTGGCAAACTGAAGAAAGACGCCTCCTTTACGGCGGAATCATGGGCGCCCTTCGGGACAACCGATTTCAGACCCCACATAAATACCATAATGGATGCGGCCCCTGACGGTCTCTATTCAACGGAATGGGCCGGAGAACTCATAACCCTTGTCAAACAGGCCAACCAGGCAGGTCTCTTTCAGAAGATAAAACACGTGATGTTTCCTGTGGGAGCTGCCATGGATGCACTGGAAGGTCTCGGGCAGGAGATGCCGGAGAACATCTGGATATCGGGAAGATACTTCTTCCTCTATCCCGCCGACAATAAAAACAGGGCATGGGTCGCCGCGTTCAAGAGCAGGTGGAATCACTTCCCGGCTTACGTCTCGGAAACCGGCTACTCGACACTTTTTGCCCTCAAAAAGGCAATTGAGGCGACAGGCTCCAAGGATACCGCAAAAGTAATACAAGCCCTGGAAGGCATGGAGATTGATACCCCGGCCGGTAAAAGGGTCTTCAGGAAGGAAGACCATCAGGCCATGTATGATGTCCCCTGGGGACTCACCAAGACCGATGCCGCGTATCCCTTCAAGGTCATGGGCAAACAGGTCATGGTCCGAGCGAAGGAATGCTTCAACAGGCCTCCTTTCGAGGGAGCCGGAACAAAGCCTCCTTTCTGATAAGACACGCGTTAGGCCTCGGCTTTTGCAAGCCGGGGCCTTTTTCCCAAAAGGACCGCCGGATATGCTTCAATCCATAGTCCATGTCTGCCTTGCAGGACTTTCCATAGGAATGTTTATATGGCTGGTGGCAAGCGGACTCACCCTGATTTTCGGGGTGTTAAAGGTACTTAACTTCGCCCACGGCACATTCTATATGCTGGGCGCGTATCTGTGCTACTGGATACTTGGACGCATGGGGGAGAATTTCTGGCTGGGGCTGATTATAGGGCCGCTTGTCGTATGCGCGGTCGGATTTGTCATAGAGAGATTTTTCCTGCGTCACGTCTATCATCTGGCGCTTCCATACCAGCTCCTGCTCACGTTCGCCTTTGTGCTTATATTCGATGACGCGGTCAAGATTCTCTGGGGAGCAGGTTCTCTTGGCTCCCCGAGCGTTCCCGGCCTTTCAGGATCTATTTCCATACTTGGCCGTAACTTTCCCACCTACAGTCTTTTTATAATCGCCGTGGGACCTTTTGTGGCCATTGCCATGTGGGCCTTTCTTGAGAAGACATGGTGGGGAAAGATCATAAGGGCATCTTCGTCGGACAGAGACATGGCGGCAGCCCTGGGAGCAAGGGTGCCGGCCCTTTTTACGGCGGTTTTTGTCATAGGGACCTGGCTTGGGGCCTTGGGAGGAGGTCTTGCGGTTCCCTATGTGGGACTACTTACCCCTGGAATGGGTGAGGCGATAATCATTGACGCCTTTGTGGTAGCGGTAATCGGAGGGCTTGGAAGCCTTAAGGGGGCCTTTTTCGGCGCCTTGATCATAGGTCTTCTTTCATCATTCGGGACGCGCTTCATCCCGACATTCGATATGTTTCTCACCTTTATCCTGATGGCTGCGGTGCTCTTGTGGAGGCCACAGGGATTCTTCGGGGAGGCAAAATAGATGCGCCGTTATGCATTACCGATTCTAGCTTGCCTGCTCCTGGCAGTTCTGGTGCTTGTGGGGATACTGGGAAGCCGGTTTACGGTCTATATAACCATGAGGGTTATGATACTGGCAATCTTCGCCCTCGGATACAATCTCCTTCTAGGCCGGACCGGGCTCCTGTCCTTTGGGCACGCTGCGTTTTACGCGGGAGGCTCTTATGGAGCAGCGCTTTTCTTTATTCACGTTCACAGGCACCCTGTGCTCTGTATCGCCGCTGGGATCGTGCTCGCAATAGTACTTTCAGTGATAATCGGTTTTTTTTGCGTAAGACATACCGAGATATACTTTGCCATGCTGACCCTGGCCTTCGGGATGATGGTCTTTTCTCTGATATGGAACCTGAGGGAGATAACAGGGGGAGATGACGGCCTTGTGGGCATTGCGCGCGCGCCGATATCCCTGTGGCTCATATCAATTCCCCTTGCAAAGCCGGCCCATTATTATTTTCTGGTACTGGCCTTCTTTTTGATCTCCGTCGGGCTGGTATATGCCATAAGGCAGTCCCCTCTCGGGCTTATCCTTTCGGGGATCAGGGAAAACGATAAGAGGATTGAGTTTGCGGGGATATCGCTTAAAAACTATCGTCTCGCCGCCTTTGTGATATCAGGAGGCTTCGCGGGGCTGGCGGGCGCGCTCGGGACATTTCTCAACAGCAATACCACACCTTTTTCGGCCCACTGGACCCACTCAGCAGAACCGGTGCTCGTGAGCCTCATCGGCGGTATCCAGACATTCCTCGGGCCCGTAGCCGGGAGCCTTATCTATATAGTTCTGCGGGAGATCATAGAGCGGTTCACCCAGAACTGGATGCTGTGGTTCGGGATTATCCTCCTGATTATCATAATGGGTTTTAGAGGCGGGATAGTAGGTTCCATAGCCGCGACTCTCGGATTCAAGAGCCGCCCGGCGGCACAAAATGAAGGATTGCCCGCTTGAGCCGCCTTATTCTTGAAACACGAGCGTTAAGAAAGGCATTCGGCAGGGTGCTTGTCGCAAACGGACTTGATCTGGCCTTAGAGGAGGGTGTCATAACCTCAGTTATAGGCCCCAACGGCGCCGGCAAGTCCACACTGATAAACATGCTATCCGGCCTAATCGCGCCTGATTCGGGTGATATATTTTTCCTGGGACAACAGATCACGCGTCTTCCCATCCACAGGAGGGTCAAGATGGGGCTCTGCCGATCTTTCCAGGTGGTAAACGTATTTCCCGAACTCACGGCCTTCGAAAACATCGAAATTCCCGTGCTGGCTGCCCATGGAAGGGCTGCGAGGCTTCTGAGTCCTTTGCGCGGTGAGACGGTAGCCAGAGAGGAGGCTGGGGCCATCCTGAGCCGGGTCGGGCTCTCCCATGCGGCCGATTCTAAGGCCAACGCCCTTTCGCACGGAGATCAAAGACTTCTTGAGATCGGCATAGCACTCGGCGCAAGACCAAGACTGTTGTTTCTCGATGAGCCGACGGCCGGGATGAATCCGGTTGAGCGCATCAAGATCCTGGAAGGCATAAAGAGGATCTCCACGGAGGGCAAGACTACCTTTGTAATAGTGGAACACGACATGGACGTGGTATTCTCTCTTTCAGACAGGATTATAGTCCTGCATCACGGCGATATCATAGCTGACGGAACAAAAGATGATATACGATCGAGCAGCAAGGTCAGAGAAGTGTACCTCGGCGATGAGGTGGAAGAATGATCCTGAAGGCGACATCCATAAACACTTACTACGGAGGATCCCACATACTTCAGGATGTATCCTTTGACGTGGACAAGGGCGAGGCGGTGGGGCTTCTAGGCAGAAATGGAGTAGGCAAGACAACAACTCTGCGCTCAATAATGGGCCTTACCCCCCCTCGAAGAGGATCAATCATTTTCAAAGACGTGGAGATTGTGGGAAAGCCAGCCTATGCCGTCTCTTGGCTCGGCATAGCCTATATGCCCGATGATCTCAGAATATTCCCGGACCTTACCTGCGAGGAAAACCTTGAGATCGCAGCCAGGCTTTCAAAGCGTCAGGGATACTGGAATAAAGAGAGGGTGGAGGAGCTTTTCCCGGTACTACGGGCAAGGAAGAGACAGAAGGGGCTTAATCTTTCAGGCGGAGAAAAAAAGATGCTGAGCCTCGGGAGGGCCCTCATGGCAAACCCTGAGCTGATACTTATGGATGAGCCTTCCGAGGGCCTCGCGCCCCTGATCGTAAAAAACCTGACAGAGGTCATACAGACAATAAGAGCGCAGAGCATGACCATCCTTCTGGCGGATCAGAACCTGAAGTTCTGTAAAAGGGTAAGCGATCGGGGATATATCCTGGAAAAAGGCCGGGTGGTGCACTCAGGCGCCATGGCCGATATATGGAGGGATGAAGAGGTCATAAAGAAGTATCTGGTATTATGAGCGCCCCCTGAACAATCACAGAATCCCTCGGGCCGGAAGTGTCATAAAGAAATATCTGCTATTCTAAGCGTCCCTCCCCCAATGAGCATTTTAACTGACCATGGGGGAGGAACTCTGTCTGAGCCTCTCGATTTAGATGCCCCGAACGTCTTTCAGGCGCTGGCCGGGGTTATCAGCAAAGACCCTCTCTTAAAGCCCGGCATCAAATACTATCGTCTCACCCTTCTTGATCTCTATTGCCTCACCCGCGAGCATTGGTTCCTTCATCCCCTTGACATGGACCAGAATATCGTAGTTTCCAGGCTCTATTGGGAAGCTCTCCCAAAGGGGATAATCGTTATCCCACCTGCGTGTTATTTCAAGTACCGGTGCCTTTGAGCCGCTTGGGACGACATCCCATCCCTCAATGCCCGAAGAACTCTTCTTGATGGCGATACCGGAATCAAGGGTTGCAACGGTCTCTTTTCCCGCCTTAACGCTCAGTCCCCTTGCAACCACAAAAGGCTTCTTGCTCGCCGCGTAGGTAAAGGCAATGGAATAGGTTCCTTCCGGAGCGGCCTTTGGTTTCATCAGATAATAGTCGTTTCCATGTGATTCGATCTGAAGATAAAACTTCCCACTCTCCTCATTCAGCAGCCCGATCTGCCAGGCGGCCTCGCCGAGTGGAGGCGCCATATTGATCACTATTGCCCCGAGAGAAACCTCCGACGTCTCCCCTCCCCTTATCTCGCATTCTCCGATGGATACCTCCGTCGGAGGCTGGTAGTTGGGATTTGCAAACCCCAGTACCAGGCCGTATCTGCCGGCAGGCAAGGGATGCGTCTCCTCTATAGCCTTCGCCTCCTTGACCACGGTGTTGTCACTTTGACGTATGATCTTCAGTACGGCCAGGGAGGAAACCGCCGACTTAGGCACCTTCAGGAGAAATTTTCCCAACCGGGATGAGGCCCTCACCGTTTTTGTCCTGGCCGCCTCTACCTTGACCTCCAAATCCTTCCTCACAGATTCAAGGGCCGACAGGAGTCCTTTGGCGTCTCCAGCAGGGAAATAGCTTCCGCCGCCTGCTTGCGCAAGGCACCGCAACTGCTTCTCCTCATTTTGGGTCACACCGAATCCCACAACATGGAGAACGAACTTCATCCCGGAGTCCTTAAGACCCTTTACAAAACCGCACGGGTCCTTGTGGCATGTCTCCTCGCCATCTGAGACAAGGACGATTACATCTTCCCTGCCGCCGATCTTGATCGTTTTTGCGACCATCTCAACGGCTGCCGCAATAGGGGTCATGCCTACCGTTCTGATCTCTTTTATTTTGGAGAGCACCGTGTCTCTCGCGCCTTTTTCAGGATTAACAAGGATCTCCATATCAGCGCAGTCCCCTTTTCTGTGGTGACCATAGGCCGCAAGTCCTACCTTGATCTCCTTTGGAAGAGCGGGAACCGCGTATTCCATAACCTCCCTTGCCACCTGAATCCTCGTCCGCTCTCCCATCTTTGCAGCCATGCTGCCTGATCCGTCCAGAATGAATATCACATCCGGGACTTCAGCGAAAACCGTGGACTGGGCTAGTGACATCGAAAATGCCGCCGTCAGCAGCGCCGCCAGGAAATACAGGGCTAATTTGATAAAACCGCAAAAAGAGCGAATCGGATCGGCAGATGGAAAAACTTTAGATACAATCTGTAGAGATCCCGCGGGACGAATCTTGGTTAGGGCCGCCTTGCAACTGGGAGGAATCCGGCGCAACTCCTTGGATGGATATTTCACGAAGCTGTCAGATTTATTATGCATTTCAATAAACCTCATTTTCTCTCTCTTTTATATTATCCAAAAGCGACATAGTCGGAGGAGCACTTGACTCTCCAGATCAGCCCGAAGAGCGGAAAACCTTCCAAGAAGGCCGCAAAGGCACTCCCCCCGGCAACCTTAACATCATGGTCATCCGGTTCATTCCCCCTCAAAACCCCATAAACATTGATTGTTAGCAACAAAACTGCAAATATAAAGGACGTCCCCTTAATCAATGATCTCGGTCAGGACGCCGTTGAGCGCTTTGGGGTGGATGAAGGCGAACTCGCAGTCCCTGAAGGGGCGAAGAATCTCGCCCCGGCTGTCTGGAATAAGCGGATATCCCATGCCCTTGAGCTCTTCTGCGGCTTTACGGGCACTGTCAACGTTAAAGCTTATGAGCATTATACCTTCGCCTTTTCTTTCAATAAACTTAGCCACATCTCCGTCAGGGCTGGTTGATTCCATTAGCTCGAATCCGACCTCTCCCACCCAATATCGGGCTACCTTTATTTTTTCCTTCTCATCTATATATTCAACGTCAGGTTTGGTCTTGCCAATGAACGGTTCCCACTGCTCTCTGGCTTGATCCAGGTTTTTGACAGCGATGCAGATATGATCTATCCTGTTGAGGTTCATTACATATCTCCTGTTTAAAATCTTCGGCCGCCTCTAGTAGCGGCCGAGCACGTGCCGGCCTATGATTATTTTTTCTATCTCCTTGGCGCCTTCGTAAAGCTCGAGCACCTTTGCCGCCCTATAGAACCTTTCGACATCCTGGTCGTTGAAATAGCCGTAGCCTCCGTGGAGCTGGAGGGCCTCATCCACAACCTCGACAGCGGTTCTGGCCGCGTTCATCTTGGCAATGGCTGTGACCTTTGAATCGCCTTTTCCCTTATCCAGCAGGCTGCATGCCTTATGGGTGAGTGTCCTTGCAAGCTCGATCCTGGTTGCCATTTCGGCTATCTTGAACTGGGTTGACTGAAATGACGCTATCTTCCGGCCGAACTGAACCCTGCCCTTAACGTGCTTGACTGCAAGATCCATAGCCCCCTGCGCAAGTCCAACTCCGTGGGAGGCCACATAGGCCCTGGATCTGTCGAAAAACTGCATGAGCTGATAAAAACCCTTTCCTCGCTCGCCGACAAGGGCCTCTCTGGGCGCCTTCAAGCCTGAAAAAAATATACTGGCGGTATCAGAGGCCCTGAGCCCCATCTTGCCGTGGAGCCTTGTAGCCTCATAGCCCGGTGTCCCGGTTTCAACGACAAATATACTGTGCCTTTGCGAGCGAGAAGCTTTATCAGGTTCGCTCAGGGCAAATACCACGAGATACCGTCCAACGGTTCCGTTTCCTATCATGGTCTTGCTTCCGTTGATTATGTAACCATACTCTGTCTCCTGCGCGCTTGTGGACGCGCTGGCCGTATCGCTGCCGGCGTCCGGTTCTGTTATGGCAAATCCCATCATTGCCTCGCCGGAGGCAAGCTGGGGAAGATATTTGCGCTTCTGCTCTTCAGTGCCGAAGAGGATAAATTCCTCCGACCCGAAGGTTGTGCTGCAAAGCTGCTGGCCAAGGCCAGGGTCAACCTTCCAGAATTCCTCCAGTATTATCGCGTGTTCAAGAAAACCAAGACCCGCGCCTCCATATTCCTCAGGAATAAACACCCCCAGGAATCCCAATTCACCTGCCTTTCTGATGAGTTCAGGCGGGAATGTCTCATTTATGTCGCATTCCCTCGCAATTTCTTTCAGCTCGCCCTGAGCGAATTCCCTTGCCGCCTTTTGAATATCCTTCTGCTCCTTTGAAAGCTCAAAATCCATCAAGCATCTCCTTCCTTAATATTTCACAGTGGCCAGTCAATGGCGAGGCGGTCTTTCGGGCCTTTTATTTTCCCAACTCCTCTTTCAAGGCATCAGAAAATGCAAAGAGGTCTTCCACAACGCCATAGTCCGCAACCCTGAAGATAGGGGCCTTCTTGTCCTTGTTCACGGCTATCACAGTGCCGGCTCCTGCTATCCCTGCGATATGCTGGAATGCGCCGCTTATGCCGAGTGCCAGATAGACCTTTGGCTTGACGGATTTTCCTGATGTCCCGACCTGGTGATATTTGGGAAGCCATCCCCTGTCAACAACCGGTCTTGAGCAGGAAAGCACACCTCCCATAAGACCGGCCAGCTCCCTAATCTCCTCTATGCGCTCCTTTTCTCCCACCCCTCTTCCTATGGAGACAAGGAGTTCCGCCTGGGTGATATCTATCTCTCCGGCCCCCGTGTCCACGTATTCAACAAAACGGCTGGAAGAGGCGGAAAGATCCTTCGGGACATCAATTCGAACCAAATCTCCTTGGCGACCCGGAGAGGCGTCTATGGGAAAGCTGCCTGGTCTGACCGTCAAGAGGCACCCCCTGGAGTCGTCCTTAAAGGAGACCCTGGCGAAAAGCTTCCCGCCGTAAAGCTGTCTCAGGGCCTTGATCTTTTTCCCGTCGAGCGAAACTCCTACGCAGTCGGTTGCCAGCGGAAGTCCTGTCCTTACCGAGAGCGCCGGGCCGAGATCCATGCCCCACGGGGTGTGGCCCATGAGCACCAGGGAAGGCCTTTCATCCTTTATGATTTTGGATATAACCGCCGCCGTTCCGGTGAAGTCGAAATCGGAGAGCCTTTCGTCTTCAAGCACAATGACTCTGTCCGCCCTTCCGGAAAAATCGGAGGACAAAAAATCCGCCTTCGCGGCCAGAACAACCGCCGTAAGCCTTCCTGAAAGCCCACGCGCAAGTTCATCCGCCTTTGAAAGGATCTGAAGCGAAACCTCCCTTATGGAACCTGATCTGTGTTCGACAAAAACCAAAATATCTCCCATTACAAGGCCACCCCCTTTCTTCTCATAATCTCGATTACGGCCTGGGCCAGTTTGGATGGGTCGCCTGAAAGCATCTCCGCTCCCCCGGTTTCAGGAGGAAGATAGACCTCTTCAATCTCGGTTGCCGGCGACAGATCCGCATCGCTCAGGCCGAGATCCTTAATCCCAGTTACCGTGATTTCCTTCTTGGCCGCCTTTCTGATTCCCATGACCGAGACGTATCTGGGTTCATTTATGCCCGACTGGATGGTAAGAAGCGCCGGGAGATTCACCATCCTTATCTCGTCTATCCCTCCCTCAAGTTCTATGCGTACCTTCAGTTCTCCGTCTTTCGGCTCAATTCCTCTCACTACCGCCGCGTGGCTCAGGCCCAGAATCTCGGCCAGCATGATCCCCACCACGGCCTGATTATCGTCGTCAGCCTGGACCCCTGTGAGCACCAGATCAAAAGAAAACCCCTTTATCGCCGCCGCTATGGCCTTCGCCACCACGGATCCGTCAAGACTACTCTCACCGGGGTCAATCCTTATGGCCCTGTCCGCTCCCATGGCAAGCGCCCTCCTCAGGACTTCCTCGTCATCTTCGCTACCGACGGTAACGGCTATGACTACACCTCCGAGTCTCTCTTTAAGGAGAATCGCCTCCTCAACCGCATAACCGTCCCAATCGTTTATCACATGGGCCAGGCTGTCCGTGACAACGGATTTCCCTGATTTAGCGACCTCAAGATCCACCTCCTGGGTAAACGGGACCCTCTTCACGCACACAACAATATCCATCAATCTACCTCCCCTTTTTTCTGTTTCATGAGAATCTCAACCCGTCAGGATGCTTCAACCTCTCCGCCCTATCCCTTGGATTCTTCAAAGGGTTGACACCAGAAGCTCAGCCAGGTCAATTACACGCATCTCCTTTTCAAGCCCCGCCGTCTTGATCGCGTCCTCAAAATGGATAAGGCAGAAAGGGCATGCGGTTACCAGCGCCGTGGCACCCGCGTCCCTCGCCATTGCTATCCTTAAGGCCGCGGGCCTTTGCTTTTCCTGGGCTATCTCGTGCCACAGGATCACATCTCCTCCTCCGCAGCAAAAACTCCTGTCCCGTGATCTTTCCATCTCGACACATCTGACGCCAGGGAGGGCGCTCAAGAGTCTTCTCGGCTCTCTGTATATTCGATTGTGCCGTCCCAGATAACAGGGATCATGATAGGCGTAGATACCTGGTTCAACCTCTCTTTCGGGTCTTAGAAGCCCCTTTTGAACGAGGGAGTCAAAGAACACGCTATAATGGAGTATCTCAAAGTCAAGACCATAGTCTTTCTTCAAGGCATTGAAGGCATGGGGATCAGTGGTGACAATCCTTTTAAACTTTATCCCCTCCATCGCCTCCCTGTTTTCCTCTTTCAGAAGCTCAAAAAGCCCTTCCTCTCCCATGCGTCTTACCTGATGGCCTGAATCGCGTTCCTTTGGCCCCAGGATGCCGAAGTCAATTCCGGCAAGGTGCATCGTCTTTGCTATGGCCCCGGCCACCGCCTGGGCCCTTGGATCATACGAGGGGTAGCTGTCCACGAAATACAGGGAGTCAACCTCATCATTCTCCTTTAAGATCTTTACCGGGATTCCTTCCAGTTCCTTTGTCCAGGCAGAACGCTTTGAAGCAGGTTTCCCGAAGGGATTCCCGGTCTTCTCAAGATGCATGAAGACCTGATTGAAGGCCTTCGGAGCCCTTGCAGTCTCTATGAGGCGTCGCCTCATATCAACGATCTTGTCAATGTATTCTATAAAGACCGGGCATTCCTCTTCGCAGGCTCCGCACGTAGTGCAGGACCAGATCTCATCTTCTCCTATTATGCCGCCGGGGATCTCAATTTCTTCCTCGTCATCATCTTTTTTTTTGACAGCCATGCCCTTGCCAAAGACGGGATATCTCTCGTATGCATGGTCCCGCAGCTTCATGGTCAGTTTCTTCGGAGAAAGCGGCCTCCCCGAGGCGGCGGCTGGACATCGGTCAGTACAGCGGCCGCACTCGGTGCACGAGTAAAGATCCAGGATGTGCTTCCAAGTCAGGTCCTCGACAGAGGAAACCCCTATGGTATCAAGCTCGTCCAGATCAGAAACATCCCATCTGGCAGGCTTTATCGAGCCTTTTGTAAGCCTCCTCAGAAAGACATTGGGGAGGGCCGTGATGATATGAAAATGCTTTCCCATCGGGAGAAAGCACAGAAATAATAGAAATGAAAAGATGTGCAGCCAGAAGCTGAGCGCATGACCTGTTTTCAATATTGAGGGCCCGGAGCCTGAGAATAAACCGGCAAAAAGGCCGGCACCGGGAGCGAAACCGGTATGATCCCCACCCAGGATAAGCAGGCTTATGCCGTCGTATGCCATATCCGTTATCATGAGAAATGATATTAGTCCCAGTACCAGATAGGCCTCAATGTGACTGCTTCCCTCATATCGTGAAGGCCTCGCAAGGAGTCTTCTTCCTGCGGCCCAGATGCACGCAAAAAGAACGAAAAGCTCTGTTATCTCTTTTAAGACGGTGTAAAAAGCCCCCGCCCTTCCTTCCAAAATCGGCATGATGAAGGCAATTCCAAGGGCCTGGGTCAAAAGGTCAAGAGATCTAAGGCCCAATATTAAGAAACCCCAGAATATGATGATGTGAATCAAACCGGCCCAGAGATATCTCGGCTGCCTCTTCTGAAAGATTCCATAGACAAAAAGCGATCTTATTCTTTCCCCTATATGTTCAAACCTTGGATCAGGCCTGCCGGACCTAAGGAGCATATATCGTTTTTTGATCGTGTAGGCGAAGAGGACTATGGCTGATAGGAAAATCAGCCATCCAATTATGTAACCGGGGATGCCCGCGTAGGAGCGTAAAGCCGGATGGAGCATGGAGATCATCTGGTTTTCCCTTTCCTTTTATTTGATCCGGAGATATCTGTCTCTTCACTATGCCCAAGGATGCCTCTGGTGAAGATCTCGACAAAGCTCTGCGCCAGCCCGTCAACATCCACTTCACCATCCCTTCGGTACCACTTGATGCTGTAGTGTACCATGCCGAAGAAGGCAAAGGCGGCAACTGTAGGGTTGATGTCCTTCATCAGACCGGCACCGCGGAGATCAACCAGGAGAGATCGTATAAGATGGACGTAGCGTCTCTGTTTTTCTATCAAGACCGCCCTGGCTTGCTTCCCTAGTGAATTCATCTCGTTTACGAGGAGGGTCTCCCGCTCCTGCTCCTTGGTGTAGTAGCGGGTATAAAACCCAAGCACTTTGTTTAGCTTTTTCTCAGGAGACAGTTCGGAAGCACAGATACCCTCAAGGATGCCGAGGGCGTCGTCCATCGCATCGTTCATGAGCTTGAAAAGTATCTCTTCCTTGCTTTTGAAATAGTGATATAGAGAGGATTGGTTCATGCCCAATTCACGGGCGATCTCACGCATGGAAGTTGAGTGATAGCCGCCCCTGGCAAAAAGGCGTACCGCTGCCTGCTCCACTTCCTCAAGCTTCTTTGGGTCCCTCGGCCTAGACATCTTTAGCCCCTTTTAATCAAACGAACGTTTGGTGTAACTTTATCTTCAGTCTAAGGAACTGTCAAGAAGGGTTTTCTGGAAAAGTTTTCCCCCAACGAATCTTTGCCGTGAAAATGGCCACCCACCCTGAGCCTCCCCCACGAGAGGGAGAGATCGGAGCCGATGAGATCAGAGATCAGAAAAAGAAGCCGACCCTCCCATCCGAGGTTAGCGGGAATTCTCAAATCTTACAACAGGAAGGTTTGATAGCAAATTCCCTCGTTGAATACACTGTAGGTGAGGTTTCACCCGCACTTTCGTCTCCCCGGTCGGGGAGAGGATGGGGAGGGAGAATCTTCATTCGTTGGTATTAGGTAAACCCCGTCATGAGAGTTTGATAAGGCCTCTCGTTTTTTAAAAGGAGCTTATTCATCAGATTGGATTGACTTTATACCAAAATAGCCATAGAATAACCCTGACTTTGGTTCAAATTCTATACACTTGGTCGGAGAAAAAGAGCATGAGCACGTTTTCAAGAAAGGCTATTGCCCAACTCACAAGCTGGGCGGCATCGGAGTATCGAAAGCCGATTGTTCTCCGAGGAGCCAGGCAGGTAGGAAAGACCACTGCCGTGGAGATCTTCTCAAAGGAGTTTGATCAGTATGCGTATCTCAACCTGGAAAGATTTGAGGATGTGAGCCTTTTCACAAGACATCTATCGCCGGAAGTTCTGATCGACGCGATTTATCTTTTCAAGAACATCTCGGGATCGCAGGGGAAGAGGACCCTGTTGTTCATAGATGAAATCCAGAATTCGCCCCAGGCCATGGCACAGATGCGGTTCTTTTATGAGTCTGCGAAGCAACTCCATGTAATTGCGGCGGGGTCCCTGCTTGAAAGGGTCATGGAGCGGGACAAGCCTGCGTTTCCGGTCGGCAGGGTTCAGTATCTGTTCATGTACCCCTTGACCTTTGAGGAATTCCTTGGGGCCATGGGACAGGAAAAGGCTCTTGCCTTTTACCACCAAATCCCTTCCCCGGCCTTTGCCCATCCAATATTGCTCAAGCTCTTTCATCAATATACGCTCATAGGCGGTATGCCTGAGATTGTTCAAAGGCATGCAGAAGGAGCCAGGCTGGCAGACCTGACAGAAGTTTATGATGCGCTTATGATATCTTTCCAGGAAGATGTTGTAAAATACGCTCGAAACCCGGCCATGGCCCACATCATAGGGCACGCCATTGCCTCTGCGCCCCTGGAGGCTGGAAAACGCATAAAATTTGCGGGTTTCGGGCATTCAAACTACAAATCCAGGGAAATGGGAGAGGCCCTCAGGACCCTTGAACGGGCCATGATTGTGCAGTTGCTATACCCCTCTGCATCTACTGCGCCGCCCATCAGACCTGATTTGAAGAAATCTCCGCGGCTCCAATTCCTGGATACGGGTCTCATCAACTATGTGGCGGGTCTTCAGGAGTTCTTCTTCAAGACAAAGGACCTCCATGCCTTCTATCAGGGCCTGCTCGCCGAGCACATCGTGGGCCAGGAACTCCTTGCTTCGGACCTGAAGACATCGAGAAAACCCTGTTTCTGGGTGCGGGAGAAGAAGCAGTCCAATGCCGAAGTGGATTTTATCATTCAATCCGGACCCTATATCCTTCCCGTTGAAGTAAAGGCAGGCAAGACGGGGACCCTCAGATCCTTGCATCAGTTTGTTGAGCAGACGAGCCACCCCTTTGCGATCCGGCTGTGGTCCGGACCTCTGGAAAAGAACGAACTCTCAACGCCCGGCGGAAAACCTTACACCCTGTTAAATCTTCCCTATTTCCTTGCAGGAAAGATACATGACTATGCCTCTTGGCTGCTGGATGTGGAAAAAGCGAATTCTTATCACCCCACCCAACGGAAGCATCCCTTTTAGTTCTTTGAAATTACAGGACTCTGACGGAGTCTTGTCCGGAAGGGGCCGGCCTTCAGTCTTCTGCACAAGCCGGTGTACCGCCTCTCAATCTTGGCGTTTCTTACAGCAATAGCTAGGGCCTTTTTGCTTCCCACGACAACCACAAGCTTTTTCCCCCTGGTTACCGCTGTGTAGAGGAGATTTCTCTGAAGCAGCATATAGTGCTGCGTAAACATGGGTATCACGACGGCGGGATATTCCGAGCCTTGAGACTTATGGACGGATATCGCATAGGCCGGCATCAGTTCATCAAGTTCACCAAAATCATAGGGGATATCATTTCCCTCAAATGACACTACCAACACCCTTGCCTCAGGATCAACTCTCAATATCCTCCCGATATCTCCGTTATAGACATCCTTGTCATAGTTATTTTTTATCTGCATCACCTTGTCTTTCACCATAAATCGCCTCGCGCCCCAGGCAGCCCCTTCCTCCCCTGGATTCAGTGCCTTCTGCAGCACATCATTGAGATTGCCTGCTCCTACAGCGCCCCTGTGCATGGGACTCAAGACCTGAATATCGCTCAAGGGATCAAGGTTGAAACCCCTGGGGATCCTCTCCGTGACCAGTTCAACGATGGTCTTTGAGGCACGCTCCGGATCATCCTGCTCGATAAAATAAAAATCGTCACCTGGATAACCTCTCTCCTTTTTAAGAGGAAGTTCTCCTTTGTTTATTCTGTGAGCGTTGACGATAATAAGGCTCTCCCTGGCCTGTCTGAATACCTCCGTGAGTTGAACCACCGGCACAACGCCTGAAGCTATTATGTCCCCAAGAACATTTCCAGGGCCGACCGATGGGAGCTGGTTGACGTCTCCCACAAGAATAAATGTGGATGAAAGAGGCACGGCCTTCAGCAGATGATACATGAGTACCGTATCTATCATTGAGGCCTCATCCAGTATCAGGAGATCACATTCGAGCGGGTCATTTTCGTTTTTTTGGAAGCCTCCCTTTTGAGGGCTGTATTTTAGCAGACGGTGGATCGTCTTTGCCTCAAAGCCCGTTGTCTCGGTCATCCTCTTTGCTGCCCTTCCTGTCGGCGCGGCAAGAAGCACCTTGACTCCGATCTTCTGGAATATCCTTAAGATAGCGTTGATTATGGTGGTTTTCCCGGTTCCCGGTCCTCCGGTCAGCACCATCGCCTTGCTTTCCGAGGCGGTTCTTACTGCCTGTCTCTGGCCTTCTGCAAGTTCTATCGAAAGGCGCCCTTCCACCCATTTCAAGGCCTTTGCAGGATCTATATCGCGGAAGCTCTTCGGCGCCGCTATCAGGTCTAGAAGGCGCCTGGCGATTCCGACCTCGCAGGCATAAAAATTGGCGGGATAGACCGCCCTGATCTTCCCGGCAGAGACATCAAGAAACTCTTCAACCACTATCTCGCCTTTGACTGCGATGGATTGAAGGGCAGCCCCGATTACTGAGCCTTCAATCCCAAGGAGTTCCTGGGCCTTTTTGATAAGCTCATCCTGGGGGCAATAGACATTGCCCTCGTCTGAGAGCTGTTGCAGCGCGTAGAGGATTCCGGCACCTGCCCTGTAATCGGAGTCCTTGGGAAAGCCCATCTTTTCGGCGATCTTATCAGCCGTAATAAATCCTATCCCGCTGATATCGGTGGCGAGTCTGTATGGATTTTCCTTTACTATTTCTATGGAGGATGTCCCGTATCGCTTGAATATCTTTGCCGCGTATCCGCTGCTCACGCCGTGGGAGTGAAGGAATAGCATTACGTTTCTTATCTCCTTCTGTTCATCCCACGCCTGTTTTATCATCTCAAGGCGTTTTCTCCCGATTCCTTCAACCGAGAGTACCGATGCTATTTGATTTTCAAGCACATCAAGGGTCTTTTCTCCGAAGGCCTTTACTATCCTCTTTGCGAGCATAGGGCCTATCCCCTTTATAAGTCCGGAGCCAAGGTATTTTTCTATTCCATAGACGGTTGCTGGAACTGAGGTGGTGCAGGATTTTATCTGAAATTGCTCTCCGTATCGGGGGTGATTCCTCCATTCACCCCTCATGGCTATGATCTCTCCGGGGGTAGGGGCCATCAGATGACCCACGACAGTGACCAAGTCCTGGCGGCCCCTGACCTTTACCCTCGCAACCGTGTAACCCCCTTCCTCATCCCGGTATGTTATCCTTTCAATGATCCCGCTCAGGGATACCAGAGGGGAGCTATTCTCTTCAGAAGAGGGAGGGCTTTTCAAGTTCACTTACCGATAGTTGCTCACTTATACTCCACAAGAATCAGATCCTTGTTGCCCTCCACCATCGGCTGTTGATTCCTTCCGGAGATCTTTCTTGCCATGAAGGGAACATTTTCGGCCAGATATGCTTCCATCTCCGCGGCAGACACCTTCTTGTCCTTATTGGAGTCGGCCTCTCCGGTGAGCCCTTTTATGAAAAAGTAGGTGAAGAGGCTGTGGCCTTTAGCTTCATACCAGGTGCTTAACTGATCGGCCCTCGCGCTGGCCATGACCACTCCCCTGTCCATGCTGCTCTCGGGTTGGACCACCTTGAGCATGGCGGGACTTACGCGCTTAAAAAGAAGGCCCTTGGGAGTCTGGCCTGAGAAGCAGGTATCAAGCACCACCACAATCTCCCTTGCCGGTATCTTCTTAAGATTAGCGTAGAACTGCCCTACTGAATAGCCGGTCGTATCAATGTAATCCGGATCAGCGTCCGATGGTACGAAATAGGCCTCGCCGCTTTCCTGCCCCGGGGCTCCGTGCCCTACGTAATAGATGAAAAGGCGGCTTTCCTTTGGCTTGACCCAGTTGAAGATCTTTCCCTCGGGTCTGTCCCTTGTTCCGAAGAGCGTCTCGAGTGTCCCCTTTGTGGCATCCTTTTCTTCTATGATGTTTTCGGGATCAAATCCCATGGTGCGGACCACGTATTTTTTCACGGCTGCCATATCATTGTGGGCATACTCAACCTCAGGTATGCCCTGGCGGCTGTATGTCCTGTTTGCAATCAAGACGGCGACATCGTATTTTCCTCCCGGCTTTCCGGCAGGAATTGGTTCATCCCCATCTGCATCGGCAGTCTTATCCGCCTTCTTAAAGGCCCAGGCGGATTGCTTTGAATCGGGCATTTTCGGCTGGGCCTTTTCCTTTGCTGCGTTGTCCCCCTGCCTTTTCTCGGGTTTGAGCGCAACCTGGGGCGCGCCCGGTGATGCGACTGCCTTTCGAACCTTCTGATCTGATGCCATGTCCCTAGCAAGCTGCTTTAACGCAATGGAAAGTGCGTCTGATGCGGCCCTTCCCATCTCATCAACGCCCATCCCTTTTCTCTGTTCCGGCGTAGCGACCTCTTTTTCCCAGATCGTCTCGGTCCCCGAAGATATCGTCGCCCTGACCCTCATTCTTGCAGCGGACGCAAGACCGAAATTGGGATAGCTGAAGTGAAACTCTGTTATCTCAGGGACTATCACCAGAGGATATCGCGCCGCCTCATCCTGAGTTCTTACCACATCGAGTTTCTCGAAGACCTGAGAGAAGGCCTCGATTGAAGAGTCTTCCAGTGCCTGCCCAAAAGGGAACTCATGGGGCCTCGCCCCATAACCCATGCCCTCGGGATTCCCCTGAAACACATAATCCCTTGTCTCATCCGTGATGAGAAGGGCCGCCTGGCCGGACATGCGTGAAGGAACAGATATTGTCCCTACTCCGGCACTTACCGGCACCCTTATCGAGCAGCCGGTGGTGGAAATAGCCGCCGACAGCAGCATTGCCGATAACAGAAATAACCTACTCAAGGACTTAACAGGCATGCTGGCCACCTCCCTAAATTACGTTAACTATTAGTGACTTCCAAATGAAATTACTGTCTTTTTGCATCAAGTGCTTTTTATTATGCAGTGCCAATTCCAACTTTCCGCGAACTCACCACCTATGGTGCGGGTTTGCCGGGATAAGGGGAGTTATTTTCCACAATTAGGGCCTACCCAGTAGCCGAGAGTAGCCTCCGACCACTGCCCTGCATTCTTGAGAATATCCAGTACCTTTTCAATTCTTTCTCCTCTGGCGCCGGCGTAAATCTCGTTTTCCGGTATCGGGAGGAAACTGAAATTAAGGGGTTTTCTGCTCGCGACAATCTTGAAGGCCTCATGAGAAGTCTCATCCGGCTTCAAAGGATATACGGCTAGACCCAGGTTCTTTGAGAGTGCGGGAGGCGGAAATTCAAAATCGCCAACCGGTATAGGGGCATCCGGGATAAGTCTGTTTGGATGGAGCAGTGTAACGGTATTATCCGCCGCCAGATTAAAGATATAGATGTGTATTCCTCGCTCCGTCTTCAAACTGATCCTGACCGAGGCGCCGGTAGGATAGCAGGCGGGATTCCTGTCGAGCGACGCCGACAGAGAAGGCCCTCCTCCGGCCGCTGAAACCTGTTCTACGCCTTTGTGGTAGATGTTTCCCCTGATGGAACTGACAAGCCTGTGCCAGTCCCCTGGAAGTGTTTCCCGGAATGAAACAGCTCCAATGGCTTTGTTTTCCGCAAGAGAAAGCAAGCGCAGATGCACCTCCGCTGCTCCCTTGTCCCCGGAGGTAAGGTAATATCTTCCGGATATGACCGCCCCAGCTTCCAGATCTTTGATCTCAGGAGCCTTGCCTTCTCCAAGCTCCTTTTCGTTCATCATTATGATCAGGTCACGCCTTGGCACAACTACAAACCTTTTGCTTATAAGGCTGGTCTCGATCCTGTCCCTCAGGCGATCCCCCAGGGCGGTAATATCACCGTTTTCTCCGTCATATATCTGGGAGATGGCAATTGCAGATCCCCTGGGAAGCTCTCCAAGAAGGGCCTCCATGTTGTCGGCTGATCCCGGTGGGCTGCCTCCCTGTTGTGCCGCAGTCGCCTTTACGCCCCCGGCGTCAGTAGCGGAGGGACCCGTTGCGCACCCGCCTGCGAGAAACAAAAACATGATAATAAACAATTTCTTCATCGAGAAACATTCTCTTATCATCCAAACGTTCATGCCAGCAATATTTTGTCACCCCCGAGCATGAAAATCCCCTTTCCCACAGATGAGAGAGCGGACCTCGTTCACTGATCTCTGATCCCTTATCCCTGATCCCTGATCTCTGATCCCTGATCCCTGATCCCTGATCCCTGATCCCTGGGTTGGTGAGGGTATTTTCACGGTAAAATATACTGAACCAAGAAAACCCCTTAATTTCTTACAAGCCAATAGATAGCACAAATGGAGCTTTTCAAACAAGACAACTAATAAAAACACTCGATGCTGATCTGCAGCCACTCACCAGCAGCCTTTATTGACACTTTTCCCGGGATCGAATAATCTCATCCGAAAGAGAAATGCAGCCTTCTCCAACGAGAGGCTTCGGAAGGAGAAAACAGGCCGCAAGGACTCAGAACTTCTCTCACGGAATAAGGCAAGAATATATAATGCTTGAAGAAATCCTAAGAAACCCTGCCCTGGCCGGCAATGTGGTATCGTTTCACGGGGGAGAGACCGTTTTCTCCGAAGGCGACACATCCCAGGATCTCTATATCCTTGCATCCGGAGAGATCGAGGTTCTTAAAGGAGACAAGAGGCTCACGGTCATAACAGAGAACGGTTCTCTTTTTGGAGAGATGTCCTTCCTGCTCAAAGCTGCCAGAACCGCAACCATAAAGGCAAAGACTCACGTAAAAGTTATCCGGATACCTTCTGATTCCATCCAGCAATTCCTGCTCGATTATCCGCAGGTGGCAAGCGTCATAACACGGAACCTTGCCGAAAGGCTCGATCATACAAGCCAGGCCCTTTACGGGCTAGGAGAGCTATGCGACCGAATGCCGGACGCCGTCATAATAACCGACCCTGAATGCAGGATCCTGGTATGGAATAAAGCGGCGGAAGGGCTTTACGGCAAGAGCTGGGAAGAAGTAAAGGAACTGAAGGTCTATCAAATATATGCAGATCCCGCCGAGGCTAAGAACGCCTTCACAGGTTTCGGACCGGGATCTCCCCCCAGGAAGAACACACTCAAGGTCACACATCCATCCAGGGGAGAGAAGATCATTGAAGTTGCGACAAAAGCCCTTACCGACAGTCGCGGCGTTTTCCACGGCATGGTTTCATCCGGCAGGGACGTTACTGAGATGATTGCGGCGGCCAAGAGGTATAAAAAGCTCCGCTACCGAATGATACCGCTCCTTCTTTTGATCGCCTCAATCGCTATCTTGTCTTTCTTTGGCTACCATTACCTTACCGGAAGTCAAGCTTCATACCAGTCCCAGAAAAGGCTCAAGGCCATCCTTGCAAGAGATTATCTTCTCCTGTCATCTCTGCTGGTTCAGACCCTCAAGGAAGACGACAGGGAGGCCGCTGGGAAAATAATACAGGATTTCGCGAGGATGGATGCGGAGGAATCTCCCTATAGGGGTTTTGTGCTTCTTGACTCCGATAGGACGGCACGATACGCCTTTATGAGAGAGAAAGAATCAGAGGGCAGCAGGCTTATTGGTTTCAGTTACGCCGGCATTCCCTTCAGCTCGAACAACTCAGCGCACAAAGTTCTGACACTCTACAGAGTCACGCGGAGGAACCCCATGGGCGAAAGGAGCGTTGAAGCCGCCTTCGTCCTTAAATCCTCAGGCACTGAGATAGGATGGATAGTCTTTGTGATGGACATGAAGTTCATAATGAAGACCTTCAATCTGGATGAAAAGGATCTCGAAGCCATGCAGTTTGAACCGGTAGAAAGATGAGCGATAAGATATCTGAATGCTGCCGCCTGGAAGATGTCGCTGATGGCGAGAGAAGGATTCGTTTCAAGGGAAAGCTTGACGTCAAAAACGCCCCAGCGATCATCAGAGCTGTTTTCGCTTCCATAGAGAAGCATCCACCCCTCAGAGTCATTGCAGACCTTTCGGACATATCATATCTGGATGACTTTGGAGTGCTTGCCCTCGATAGGATAAGAAAGGTTGCCGCAGGCAAGGGCGCTTCTTTTGCCATGGAAGGAGTGGGGCCAAAGGCGGCAGAGATACTTGCGCTTTTCAATTTTCCGGACAGCGATAAAAGCCAACCGGCGGCAAAGAGGCCTGAGCCGGGCCTATTGGTTGGAATAGGCAAAGCGACAATTGATCAGTTACTGGACCTGAGGTTTCAGGTCGCCTTTGTGGGCTCGGTTCTTCTGTGCTGCTTTCATTTGATTATTCACCCGCGCTCAATCAGGATAGGTGATACCGTTAAATCAATGAAGAAGACCGGCGTTGATGCCTTGCCGATCGTTTCGCTTATCGGGTTTCTGCTGGGACTAATTATGGCCTTCATGTCTTCAGTGCAATTGAGGCAGTTCGGGGCCAATATATATGTCGCATCCCTCGTAGCACTTGCCATGGTAAGGGAACTCGGCCCGATAATCACAGCCATAATAGTAGCGGGCAGGTCCGGATCTGCCTTCGCTTCAGAGATAGCCGCGATGAAGATAGCTGAAGAGGTGGATGCCCTCTACACGATGGGGTTCGATGTGACCCGATTTCTGGTGGCGCCAAAGATAATAGCCGCGGTTCTGATGGTGCCGCTTCTTTCGATCTTCGCCAATCTCTTCGCAATACTGGGCGGACTTACAGTAGGTGTTCTCATGCTGGATCTTACGGCAGGGGCCTACATGGACCAGACCTTTAAGAGCCTTACTCCATTTGATTTCTGGTTCGGCCTTTTCAAAACCGCCTTCTTCGCCCTTGTCATAGCATGGATGGGATGTCTCAGGGGATTTCAGGCCAGAGGAGGAGCTGAGGCGGTAGGGAGGGCAACAACGTCCGCCGTTGTCAGCAGCATCTTTCTCATCATCTTGTGGGATTCCATCTTCGCCGTCTTACTGCAGTACTGGGGCTGACCTGTGACCGAACATGCCCTCATAAAGGTAAAGGACCTCTTTGCCGGTTACGGCGAACAGGCTATACTTGAGAATGTATCTTTTGAGGTTTACGCAGGAGAGATATTTATAATACTGGGGGGAAGCGGCTGCGGAAAGAGCACCCTCTTAAAGCACATGATAGGCCTTATACCGCCTATTTCCGGCAGTGTTACAGCATACGGGGTGGATGTCATTCAAGGTGACCAGGGATCCTACAGAAAATTCCTGCGTAATATCGGAGTCCTCTATCAAAGCGGCGGGCTTTTAAGCTCCATGACTCTGGCGGAAAACGTAGCTCTTCCGATAGAGGAATATACTGAACTCCGCAAGGAAGAAATCGAGTACCTGGTGGCGATGAAGCTTGAGCTGGTTGATCTGAAAGGCTTTGAGCATCATCTCCCCTCAGAGATAAGCGGAGGCATGAAAAAGCGGGCAGGGCTTGCAAGGGCTATGGCCCTCAACCCGGAGATCCTTTTCTTTGACGAGCCCACCGCGGGACTTGATCCCATAACCTCCGCCGAAATAGATGAACTCATCCTAAAGATAAACCGCAGTCTCGGCACCACCATGGTAATAGTGACCCATGAACTTCAGAGCATCTTTCATCTTGCAAAAAGGGTCATCATGCTGGATAAGACAGCAAAGGGGATCATTGCTGAGGGAGACCCCCATTATCTCAGGGATCACAGCGGAAACCGGACAGTAAGAAATTTCTTTAACAGAATTCCCATGTCCGGTCAGACTAGGTATGGGAGCAAGGGCTGATGCCGTCACTAAAAACACAGTTCACAGTCGGCCTTTTTGTCACCTCGGGCATACTGATCGGGATAGTGGCCTTTATATGGCTTGGGGCATCAAGATATCTGGAGAAGGGAAGGCTCTATGCCTCATATTTTGATGAATCCGTTCAAGGGCTTATTAAGGATTCCCCGGTTAAGTACCGGGGAGTGACGGTCGGAAGGGTCGCCGCGATTGATGTAGCGCTTGACTCCAGACTGATTCGGGTTGTGATGGAGGTGGACCAGGCTTATGTCCTTGATGAGCATGCCGTTGCGCAGCTCAAGGCGGTAGGCATCACAGGGAGCATGTTTATCGAGCTGGATCTTGTTTCAGGGAAAGACAGAGAACATTCGCCCAGACTTTCCTTCCCTTCGGAATATCCGGTTGTAACATCCAAGCCTTCTGAAATCAGACGTATCCTGGAAGGCGTGGATGATCTCATGAAACAGTTCAGATCGCTTGACCTGAAGGGTATCTCGGAAAAGACCAGCTCACTTCTTGATTCAGCCGCCAAATCAATGGCGGATGCGCGCATCGGCGAGCTTTCGAATGCGCTGAAAGGTTCTCTTGACCGTATTAACGGTTTGATGGCGTCCAATGCGTGGGACAGGATACTCACCTCTCTTGAAAAGGCCTCGGAGGAACTGAGAAATATAACGGCCAAGGCATCTGAAACGTTGGATATATCGAAAAGGACCATTTCCCAGTTCGAGAGGACTGCCGAGGATACGGCCCCGGATCTCAAAGAGGCGGTGCTAAGAACGAGAAAGGCCGCTGCGGAAGCTGCCGGCCTTTTCTTAGATGCCCGTGCGGCCCTGACAAGATCGGGAGACAGCGTGACAGAGATGACCGAAAGACTTACCCTCGTCCTGCAACGCCTTGAAGTCACGGCTGACGGCTTGAAGGACTTGGTGGGGAGGCTCTCGGCTGATCCTTCAGGTATCTTTTTCCAGAAAGCGCCGAGGCCGTCCAAACCAGAGGAGATGTTTTAGCGGCACTGGCGATGTTGTATAATCAAAGAGACATCTCAGTGAGTGTTTACCGTGAAAATACCCGCACCAACCCAGGGATTAGGGATCAGGGGTTAGAGATCAGGGATCGGGGATCTGGGATCGGGGATCAGAGATCAGGGGTTAGGGGGCGGGGATTAGGGATCAGTAAAAGAGGTCTGCTCTGTCATCTGTGGGAAAGGAGATTTTCATGCTCGGGGGTGACAAAATATTGCTGTCATTAACGTTTGGCAGCCAATGAAATGAAAGAAAAGGAGCCTTTCTTTGAAAACTATTAAAAATGCCGGAGCGTTTTTCCTTCTCGTCCTTTTGCTTGCTGCCGGATGCGCAACAGGGAGCCGGCCCCAGGACAAGATATCCTTTTACATCCTCGAATACCCCACGCCCGCGATATCAACCAACCAGAGGATTCCGGCTGCCTTAATGGTGAAGAGATTTTCCGTGGCCCCGGCCTATAACAGCACGAAGATGATCTTCAGAGACGGCCCCTTTCGGCGAGATGAATACGTGTTTCACAGATGGAGGGTAAATCCCGGGGACATGGCGTCCGGTTTCATAGGCCGGGATCTGATGGAGTCGGGACTTTTCAGGGCAATACTGTCTTCTGAAAGCGAAGGCGCGGCCGACTTTGTCCTCACAGGCTCCGTTGATGAGTTTCTTGAAATTGACGAAGAAGAGACCTGGAAGGCTTCTCTGGGGATCACGGTGACGCTTTCGGCCGAAAAGGAAAAAGACATCACAAGAAAGATCGTCTTTCAAAAAACCTACAAGTCAGAAAAAATACTTGAAAAGAAACGCCCTGCGGCCTTCGTCGCGGCCATGAGTGAAGCAATGGCGCGGATATCAGGCGAGCTCATAGCCGATATTTACGAGGGGGCTGCAAAAAGGATAAAGTGATGACGCCCCGCGTCAGTCCATTATTGAATATTGGCTTTTGATCAATATAATTATCAAGGAACCAGTCTTGAGTACTTACTTCCGGTCTTTGAGATGATCGCGAAGATGCCGCTGTAAACTTATGACAAGGAGATTTTCTATGGAGAGGCACCTTTTGGTGACAGTGAGTGAAAACAGTAATGCAATGCACGCAGTGAGATTCGTGGGACACTTTTTCGGGGAAAAGAAGGAGGTCAAAATAACTCTCTTCTACACCGCTTCAAGGCCCGCGACAGTATATGCCGGAGAGAAGACCGACGAGACCGTGAGGGAATCCGAACTGCAGGCAAAGAAGAGCCTCGCAAAGGGAAGGAAGGCACTTGATGCGGCCAAAAAAGACCTCCTGTGGATGGGATTTCCAGCAGAAAACCTAGAGACCAAACTCCAGATGAGACAGTTTTCAAAGGTCAACGACATCATCCAGGAGGGAACCAAAGGCTTGTACGACGCGGTAGTCCTGGGCCGGAGAGGTCTTTCCTGGCTGGAGGAGGCCTTTGACGAAAGCGTATCCAGGGGCCTGATCGAGGAGGGAATAGGTTTTCCAGTATGGCTCTGCCGCAAGCCGGAGCCTGACAGAAACGGAGTTCTTCTCTGTGTGGACGGCTCCGATTCCGCAGCCTGCATGGTGGACCACGTGGGTTTTATGCTACAACCTGATCCTCTGCACAGGGTCAAAATAATAGCCGTGGTCAAAGGCGTCGCGAATTCCGCCGATATTATCAAAAAGGCCCTTTCATCTGCGAGGGATTCGATTCTGAAGGCGGGCGTGCCGCCAGAAAGGATCGAAACCCAGGCCATGGAAGGATCAAATATCGCAAAGGTAATACTTAAGGCAGCCAAGGAGGAAAAGTTCGCCGCAGTGGCTGTTGGCCGGAAAGGAACGGGGCAGGGAATGTTCCAGAAGTTTTTCATGGGATCAGTCAGTATGGCCCTGTTCAAGGAACTTGAAGGGGCCGCCCTATGGGTGTGCAGGTAGGATAACAGCGCCAGGAAACGCAACTTTTGAGCTTGTATAAGGATAAGAAATGAGAAGGATAGGAGCGATGAACTCCTTGGAATCCCCTGAAGAACTAGGGCGTTTGCCGGCTCTTTTCAGCGCGGACTTACCCGACATGGACCTCCCTCGAACAGAGCATGCCCGCGAGGCCTCTTCGAAAATGAGATCCGCAGCAATTTCATTTGTCAGGCTGCGGGTCTTTTTCTTGGTTGCGCTCTTTTCGGCCATGTTCTTTTCCGTGACACACGGCAGCCTGGCCCAGATGATCGGGATGAGCACCGAGGAGCTTGCAAAAGCATCCTCCCTTGTGGTGTTGGGAGATGTTGAGGATGTTCAATCCTTCTGGAGCGATGATCGCCGGAGGATCGTCTCTAGGGCCACAGTCCTTGTTCAGCAGGTGATAAGAGGAAAGACAATCGAAAGGAGAATCACGGTGGAGTATCCGGGAGGCGAAATAGACGGTCTTGGGATGAAGGTCTCGGACGTAGCGCCCATGGAAAAGGGGGAAAGGGTGCTTGTCTTTCTCACGGACCACAGGGTGCGGAAAGCAGGCTCTGTCAGGGAATTTATAGGCAAGGCACAGGGCAAATACAGTATCAGCTCGGACGGGATAGCCCGGAAAAAAGGGTTTTCCGTCGCCTCACGCGGGGATTTGGTTGATCATGAACTTCCCCTTGATGACATCATACGAAAGATAAAGTCCGTAGATGATAAGCAAGATAAAAATTAAAAGAAGTTTTTACGTTACCCTTTTGTTCACCGCGCTCGCTTGCACTATTTATTTGGCGCACTCGCTTGCCTTTGAAGTCAGCAAGACCTCGATCGGAGCAGAGATTAAATGGCAGAGCACCTCGGAAACAGCTTATGTCAATGCCTCCGGAGGCCCTGGCGAGAGCCTTTCCGCCGTCCAGGCCGCCATGCAGACCTGGACAGCCGTCCCCTCTTCAGCCTTCAGCTTTGTTTACGGGGGGACGACTTCAAAGACAGACTCCGACTATGGAAACAACGACGGCCAGAACATCATCTGCTTTGGCCCTATGGGCGTTAACGGAACACTAGCCGAAAATACTTTCTGGTTCTATTCCTCAGGTCAGATGGTGGATTCCGATATCCAGTTCAACACCTCTTATCCTTATGCCACAGACGGAAACTCATCTTCCTACGACGTCCAAAGCCTGGCGACGCACGAGATGGGGCATTCTCTCAGCCTGGGGGATTTGTATGGCCCATCCGATGTTGAAAAGACGATGTATGGTTACGGCACCAGGGGAGATCTTTCTAAACGGACACTTCACCAAGACGATATTGACGGAGTCACCTATCTTTACCCCGGTTACTCCCCTCAACCTCCATCCGTGCTAACGGGCTCTGCAAGCTCTGTGTCGGCAGACTCCGCAAGGTTAAACGGCTCGGTCAACCCAAACGGAGCAAGCACCAGTTACTATTTCGAATATGGAACAACGGTTTATTACGGCCTTGCCACATCCACAGGCCTGGGCGGAAGCGGAACCTCCTATCTCTCCGTCTCAAAGGAGATATCGGGTCTCAGCCCAGGAACAATCTATCACTCCCGTCTCGTGGCCTCCAATGCCTCCGGAACCTCATACGGAGAGGACACGACATTCACAACGCCCGCCCCTCCCTCAGCCGTCACAGGCGAGGCGACATCCTTCACTTCCACTTCGGCAAGGCTGAACGGTTCGGTTAATCCCAACGGCTCCGACGCCAACTACTTCTTCCAGTACGGGCCCACCGCCGCCTACGGCTCTTCCACAGCGAGCCTTTCTGCGGGAGAAGGCACGGGTTACGTCTCAGTCTCATACGACATCTCAGGTCTTTCAGCCGGTACCCTCTACCATTTCCGCCTTGCGGCCTCCAACTCCGCCGGAACCGCATACGGCGAGGATATGACCTTCACGACGCCCGCGCCTCCCCCGCTTGTGAGGACGAGTCTGGCCACGGCCATCAAGTTCTCTTCCGCCTCAGGGGTGACATCCTCCACGGCTCAGTTAAACGGCGTGGTTAATCCCAATGGCCTTGCAACCGGCTACTATTTCGAGATTGGACTCTCCCCTTCCTTCGGCCTCACAACACCTTCGGCCCAGGCCGGAAGCGCCTCTCAGGACATAGAAGTCTCGGCGCTGGTCACTGGGCTTATCCCCAGGAGCACCTACTATTTCCGCATCGTAGCGACCAGCGCTGCCGGGACATCCTACGGGGAGGCCGTGACATTCCTGACGACGGAGCCAAGACCCATGCCATGGCTGAAGCTCCTCCTCCTGGATGACGAAAAGACCGGGGTTTCCCCCAGCAAGCCGGATCCGAATGACATTCCTGATTAACGAATAGGTTTCAGTTGATAAGTAAGAACATAATCGTATGTTTAAGGCGGAGCAGAAAACCGACCATCATCGAGAGAGTCTCCCATAGATCTCGGTTGTGCCACGCAGCTTCTCGGCAAGGGCCGTAGTCAGCCTTCCGGGAGAAAGCCTCCACTCCCAGTTCCCCTTGGCCGTGGAGGGCCGGTTCATCCTAGCCTCTGAGCCCAGGCCCAGGAGGTCCTGCATGGGAAACACGGCTGTTTCCGCCACAGACATCATTGCCAGTCTGATCATCTCCCAGGAGATCTCCTCAGGCCCAGGATCCCTTCCCAGATAACGGATCAACTGCCTCTTCTCCAAGGAGATGATCTCGTCTTCGAACCATCCCCGGATGGTGTTGTTGTCGTGGGTACCGGTGTAGATCAGGCAGTGGGGGACCATATTGTGTGGAAGATAGGAATTTTCCGCCATATCTCCACCGAAGGCGAAGATGAGGAGCCGCATGCCTGGAAAGGAGAACCTCTGCATCACCGAAACGACATCCGGGGTAATCACCCCGAGGTCCTCGGCGATGATGGGGGCATCAGGAAAACGCTGGAGCAAATTCTCAAAGAAATCCATTGCAGGAGCCTCGATCCACCGTCCGTTGATCGCGCTCTTCTCCCCGGCTTTGACCTCCCAGTAGGCCACAAAGCCCCTGAAATGGTCTATCCGTATGCGGTCAAAGAGGGAGAGGTTATGCTCGATGCGGGCCATCCACCAGTCGTAGCGCCTTTCCTTTAGAAGGTGCCAGCGGTAGAGGGGGTTGCCCCAGAGCTGGCCTGTCTCGCTGAAGTAATCCGGAGGAACTCCCGCCACGCTTCGGGGGCGCTTGTCCTGGTCCAGTTTGAAAATTTCGGGGTGGGTCCAGACGTCAGAGGAATCGTAATTGACATAGATGGGCACATCCCCGATGAGGCTGATGCCCTTTTCCCGGCAGTATCCCCTAAGGGCCTCCCACTGAGAAAAGGCTATGAACTGATAGAACTTCAGCCTCTCTATGGGCTCCGAGAGCTCCTCTTTCGCCCGGGCCAGGGCATCGCGATCACGGTCCCGAAACTCCCTGGGCCATTCCGACCAGACCCTTCCCCCTAATCTTTGCTTGAGTCCCTGGAAAAGAGCAAAGTCATCCAGCCAAAAGGCATGTGTATCAACAAATCGCTCGAAGGCCCCGGAGGCGCCTCTCTCCATGAACCTGAAAAAGGCCCTCTCCATGAGTCCCTCCTTAAATCGAGCCACCCGACCGTAATCCACCCGATCTTCTCTGAAAGATTCCGGCAACTCAAGGTCTCCCTCCGCCAACAAGCCCTCCTCCAGCAGGAGATCCGGGCTAATCAACAGCGGATTCAGCGCAAAGGCGGATGTGGAATGATAAGGAGAATTTCCCAGGGCCTCATCCGTCGGGTTGAGGGGAAGGATCTGCCAGAAGCTCTGTCCCGACGCATGAAGAAAATCCACAAATCGGTAAGCATCCGGGCCCATGTCGCCGATCCCATAAGGGGACGACAGGGACGTGATATGAAGAAGGATTCCACTGCCTCTTTTCGCCACATAAACCTCGCAGGTAAACGCTTTTCACTCCAGGGCGATAAAAAGTTTCTCGGCCAGGAGCCGGATATCTCCTATCCATTGGATGATCCTTGCATCGCCCTTCCCCGCCATGTCTCGGATATTTGCAAAATGCTCCCTGATAATGCGATAGACCACGTTCTGCATCTCCCAGAGATTCGCCCGGAACGGGAGCAGGGCGATGATCTTAACCGCAGCGACAAGGCGGCGGAGGGCCTCCCAGTCCGATGGATTCTTCAAGAGATTATTGCCCAGCCTCACCATGCTTCTCCGGAGAGCATAGTCGAGGAATTCCCCATCCAGGGTGATCCCCTGGTTTGCGGCCTCCTTGAGCAGGGTTTTGATTCTCTCCTCGGAAAAGTCCCCTTCCTCGAATGCGTGCGACAGGCTTCCGTTCAGTACCGCCTCCGCAGCCAGATGGAGCATCCCAGGAGGGGTTATTCCGGCCTCCTTGAGGTAGCGCAGCAAGGGCGCATTTTCCACATATAGCCTTTGGTAAGCAGCCTCGGCCTCGCGAAGACTGGGCTCAAGGATCAGGTCCAGCACCTCGTTTTGACCGTTCTTGAGAAGGGATTCCAGTGAATGAAGGCCCTTGTCGAAATTCCTGTCCATGAGCCTCAGGGTTCCTGGGAGATTGCCCCTGGAAAAGGTCTTTTCCATGTCGTCAAGATAGGACCCGGCCGTTTCCTGATCCTCGTCCTTTTTGATACCGCAGGCGAGATTGTGATCCCCCATGTGGAGGGCGGCAAATACCAGGGGCCGGCTCTCCCAGGTGATACGGGATGTCACGGTCATTTTACCGGTCATAAAAACGGATTTTCCCGCCCTCTCCACCTTGTGATCGTGAAGGATCGCATTGTAGCAGTATATGTCGGAGGAGCCGCCGACTACCTTAAAAAGACCGCTCATGGCATAGTGGGCACCCACTCTCTCCATATCCACCATGGCCGATTTGACGTTTTCCTCATAAAGGCTCCTTCCGTCGGGCCTCCCCGGCATATTGCTCCGGGCCTTTTCAAGCCGGGAGAGAAGCCCCTCCTCCAGCGCTGTGCCGCTCAGAATTTCGGCAAGCTCCAGGGTTCTTGCCGCATACTGCATTACCTGGATAGTCTCAATGCCGGCAAGATCGTCGAAGAACCAGCCGCAGCTTGTGTACATGAGCATGGCTTGGCGCTGCATCTCTAGAAGCCGCAATGCAGTCACGATCCTTTCGGGATCAGCCTCCCCGGGCAAATGGCCTGACAAAAAGGCTCTGACGCCCCTTTCCGATCTGTCCAGCATCACCCGGATATATTCATCCCGGGCCTTCCAGGGGTCCTGGAAAAGGGCCCTCCCCTCTTTCTCAAAGATCCCGGTTACAGTGTCCCTGAGCCAGTCAAAGCCCTCCCTCAAGGGGCCACGCCAGATTTGACTCCACCCCTGCTGCCCTCCCAGCCGGCACCCGCAGTCGGAGCGCCACCGCTCAACACCATGGGCGCAGCTCCAGGAGGTATTCTCCAGGATCCCCGCCTCCAGGGTAGGCGGATTTTTTTCAAGATATTCTCCGTAATCCGTCAGATTCGCCAGATTCCTGGAAGGGATATACCCCAGGGCATAGGCCAGGGCCATTTCGCCGAAACGGTGGTGATGGCCGTAGGTCTCCCCGTCTGTTGCGATGTGGCTGAGCTGCGGTCTTGATCCGTCGTCCGAAAAGGCGCCGGCCAGCCTTTGGGCGAAGATCTCCCCGTTGCTTAAGAGCCGCTCGAAGGCCACGGAACGTGACAAGGGCCCGTTGTAGAAGAAGACGGCCATGTTTCGGCCCGAAGGGAGGATCACCCGGTAAGGCTGGGTAGTGTCTATGGATCCGTCCGGCACCTCTCTCCATCCCTCCTTCCCGAGCGGTCTCACCCTCTTTGCCTGATGAGGGGCAAGTATAGTGAACTTTATGCCCTGCCCTGCCATTATATCGAGGCTTTCCAGATCCACTGCGGTCTCGGGAAGCCACATCCCCTCAGGCATGCGCCTGAAGCGATATTTGAAATCCTCCATACCCCATATTATCTGCGTTTTCTTGTCGCGCGAAGAGGCAAGCGGCATAATCATGTGATTATATGCCTGGGCAATGGCTGAGCCGTGTCCTGAAAACTTCTCCCTGCTCTTTTTGTCCGCCTCCAGCACCGCCCCATAAACCTCCGGAGCCTTCTGCTCCAGCCAGGAAAGAAGTGTCGGGCCGAAATTAAAACTCATCATTGCGTAGTTATTGACCATCTCCTCAATGAGGCCCTTGTCATTGAGTATCCTGGATGATGCGTTTGCCGCATAGCACTCGGCTGTGACCCTTTCGTTCCAGTCGTGATACGGATGGGCTGACGGCTGCATCTGAACAGTCTCCAGCCAGGGGTTTTCCCTGGGAGGCTGATAGAAGTGCCCATGAATGCAAACAAAGCGTTTGTTCATAGCAGAGACCCCGATTTCAAGAAGACGGCTCCCAGCGGCGGCAGCGTAAGAGATATGCTTTGATCCCTCCCGTGACAGGAAACGGCTTCAGACTTCACAGCCCCGAGGTTCCCTACTCCGCTTCCTCCGTAATCCGCTGCGTCGCTGTTTAATATCTCTCTCCATACCCCCTTCTCAGGAACCCCGATCCGATATCCATATCGTGGTACTGGGGTAAAATTAAAAACGCCAAGGATAGCGCTGCCTGGTTCCTTGCCTTTTCTTAATAGACTCAGCACGCTTTGAACCGAATCGCTGCAGTCAACCCATTCAAAACACGAGGGCTGAAACTCACACTCATGCAAGATTTTTTCCCCGCGATAAAGCCTGTTAAGGTCACACACCCATCGCCTCACCCCCGAATGATAGGGTGATTCCAATAGATGCCACTCAAGGCTTTCCTCATGATTCCACTCTCTTACCTGGCCGAATTCCATGCCCATAAAAAGCAATTTCTTCCCGGGCTGGGCATACATGTATCCAAACATCAATCTCAGATTGGCGAATCTCTGCCACTCATCCCCCGGCATCTTTCCCAGCAGGGAGCCTTTACCGTGAACGACCTCGTCATGTGAAAGGGGAAGGAGGAAGTTTTCATGAAATGCGTAAAGCATCCTGAAGGTAAGAGATCTGTGATGGTATTTCCTGTGGACAGGGTCTCTTGCGAAATAAAAGAGCGTATCATGCATCCATCCCATATCCCACTTTAAGCCGAATCCAAGCCCTCCCACGTAGGTCGGCCTGGAAACCATCGGCCATGATGTTGACTCCTCCGCGATGGTCAGGGCGTGGGGATAGTCTTTGTATATCTCTTCGTTCAGGATGCGCAGAAGGCTTATCGCCTCCAGGTTTTCCCTTCCTCCATATTCATTGGGAATCCATTCTCCCTCCTTTCTGGAGTAATCGAGATAAAGCATGGAGGCAACCGCATCCACCCTTATTCCATCGGCATGGTATAAATCCATCCAGAAAAGGGCGCTGCTTATGAGAAAACTCCTCACCTCATTTCTGCTGTAATTAAAGATGAGGCTGTTCCAATCAGGATGTATTCCTTTTCTGGGGTCGGCATGTTCATAGAGGTGGGTGCCGTCAAAGTAACCCAGGCCATACTCGTCGCTTGGGAAATGTGAAGGCACCCAGTCAAGTATGACTCCGATGCCTTCCCCGTGGAGGCAGTCAATAAGACGCATAAAGTCCTGGGGACTTCCGTATCTGCTTGTGGGCGCGAAATAGCCTGTTGTCTGGTATCCCCAGGAACCGTAAAAGGGATGTTCCATGACAGGAAGAAACTCCACATGGGTGAAACCTGAATCCTTTACATAGGAAGGAAGCTTTTCCGCGAGCTCAAGATATGTAAGCGATCTTGCGCCATCCTCAACCTTTCTCATCCAGGAGCCAATGTGCACCTCATAGACTGCTACTGGAGAGTCTGCTGCATTTCTTCGCCCTCCCGTCCCAAGCCATTCCTGATCCTTCCAATCATAGGAAAGATCCCATACGATCGAGGCCGTCCGGGGTGACTCTTCGGCGAAGAAGGCAAATGGATCCCCCTTGTCCGCCTTGTATCCTCTAAAGCGGGAGGCCACATGGTATTTATAATGGTCACCAGAGGAAGCTCCGGGAACGAAGACCTCCCAGATGCCGGAAGAGGCAACCGGCCTCAAGGCGATATCATTTTTGCGCCATGAGTTGAAATCTCCCATGACGTAAACCGCCTCAGCGTCAGGGGCCCATACCGCGAAGAAGACGCCCTTAATCCCCTCCAGTGTGCCTGGATGAGAACCCATTTTTTGATACAGGCGGAAATGTCTTCCCTGGTTAAAAAGATAGAGGTCGTCTTCAGTCAGAAGGTATCCCGGGACGCCCGGTCCTATCAGCCCTTTGATTTTATTATCCATCTTTTGGCATTAACTCCTATTGTAGCCGTTCACAGGTTCAGGGTTCAACGTTCAGGGTTATAGAAAGAACTGAAATTGGATTATCGGGATCCTCACAAAACATCAACAAATTCCTTAATCATTCCCAGTTAAAGCCCGATACAGTCCGAGATAGCTTTCTGCAGATACCCTCCATGAAAAGTCCTCTTTCATGGAATTTTCAACTACTGCCATCCTGGATGCGGGATTCTCATAAATGCCAAAGGCCCTGTCAATCGCTTCCTCAAAGGCGCCTGCCTCATACTTTCCGAAAGTCACTCCTGTCCCATCGCCGCTTAAGGGATCGAACTCAGATACGGTATCTTTGAGACCACCGGTTCGCCTTACAACAGGGATTGTCCCGTACCTCATGGCATACATCTGAGTAAGTCCGCAGGGCTCGTAGCGCGAAGGCATCAAGAAAATATCAGAGCCTGCGATGATCAGGTGGGCCAGCGGCTCGTCAACCGTGAAACGCGCAGAGACCCGTCCGGGATATTCATGCATTGCCTTTTTCAGGGCCTCTTCAAGCGATGCTTCTCCCTTTCCCAGAACGACCAGGCCTCCTCCCTTTTCGATGATGTTCTTTATTACGGAAACAAGAAGATCAAGACCTTTGTTATGGTCGAGTCTTGAAATCATCCCAAGCACAGGCGCCTGCGGATCTATACTGTTTAGCCCCATCTTATTGATCAGCCCAGCCTTACAGATGGACTTGGGGCCAGTGTGCAGGATGCTGTATTTAGCCGGCAGATACGGATCAGTCGAAGGATCCCACATCCTGTAATCAACTCCGTTAAGGATACCGTAAAGGGAATTTCTCCTGCGCCTGAGGATCCCATCCATCCCCCTTCCGTTTTCGGGATATTGTATCTCCTTTGAATAGGTGGGGCTTACGGTTGTGACAGCGTCGGAATAGACGATACCTGCCTTGAGAAGGCTTATGTTACCCCAGTATTCCAGACCTTCCGGATGATAGAACTGCTTCTGTGAAAGTCCAGTGAAGTTAAGTTTATAAGGAGGGAAAAGACCCTGAAATCCCAGGTTATGGATGGTAAAGACGCTTGACGCTAGTGAAAAGAACTTATCATCTGCCAATGGCCCCTTCAAGAGTGCCGGCACAAGGCCTGTCTGCCAGTCGTTACAGTGAATAACATCCGGCCGGAAATTAATTGATTTTGCCGCGATAAGCGAGGCCCATGAAAAGAGCGCGAATCTTTCAAGGTTGTCGTAGTAGTCGCCCCTTGGCCCCCTGTAGAGATTCGGCCTGTCGTAGAGATCCTCCCTTTCAATAAAGAGAATCCGCACTCCGTCGCTGTTACGGGCTTCAAGAAACCCGCATGAGAGTTGCTCCGGGCCTAAGGGAATCAAGATATCCGCGAGTGCGCTATCAAACTCCCTGCCGCTATCCATTGCCGCGCGGTAGAAAGGGACCATAACCATTATGTCAACGCCCAGCTCCTTAAGCGCTGAGGGAAGAGAACCGGCCACGTCGGCTAGTCCGCCTGTCTTGGCGAAGGGGAAGACCTCAGAGGCGAGAAAAAGCACCTTCATCAGTTTGCAGCCGCCTTACTGGCCCTCTCCCCCCACACCTTCATAAGGTAACCTTTGTCGGCTTCAAATTTCACGGCCTGTTCTTCAACCAGGCCTTCTGCCTCCAGGCTGGACATCTCCCAGCTCTGACGCACAAAGGAGGCAACCCTCGCGTAATAAAGCGGTGTCATGAGATCAAGAAGCTTGTTACGGTTAACCTTCCAGGCATGAAAGGTCGCCGCTAGTTCATAGACGATCCTGATCCATGCCTCGGTTGAAAGATGAAAGTCTGAAGCTTCCATGGAAAAAGTCTTTTTTATCTCATCAAAGCACTCCCCTGATAAGATATCCTTCCAAAGCACGGAAAACTGACCAAAACCGGTCTTGAAATTGTCTATCATACCCTCCAGATTTACCCTTACAGGCTCCGGTTCCGCAGTTCCCTCATATCCGAATAACTCAAGGGGTTCGCTGCTCTTTATCTGATTCCAGTAGCCTTCGTTTTTTTCCATAAGGGAAAAAATAGTCCAGAGCACCTGGCGAAACATAGGCCCAAGGTGCTGCCCCGGATCCTTGGCGTCGTGGATCTTCACTCCAAGGTTGGATTGGCAAATCTTGAAATTCCTCGTTATTGCGCTTGTGGTCATCCAGATGTCTATTCCGTATCTGGCAACATCCGTCTCCCAAACGTCCTGATCAGCATAGTACTTGGCCACATCCCGGGAAAAGGCGAAATCGCCTCCGATGGGCTGCCTCACCCTTTTGCCGTATAAAGCCCTTGTAAGGTTGTAAACAATATTGTTGGTGATAGTTCCATCATACTTATGACGCATATAGACGGGGGAGACGAACTGATAGCCCTTTTCCAGCACAGGGGCTATAAGGAACTTCACCCAATCGGGGGTTATGCTTCTAAGATCTGAGTCCACAACAGCGCAGGCCTTCACCTTAAGCCTTTCAGCCGCCTCGAATACTGATCTGAGGGCCGTCCCTTTGCCCCCAGGGCCCCTGTAGATGGAGATAACCTTTTCCTGCCATGGTTTTATCTCAAAATCCCTGACCACCTCCCTGGTATCGTCAGTTGATCCTCCGTCGGCAATCATGATAACACTTCTTTTGTCCTTATAGTGAACGGCAAGGCCGTGGCTGACCATCTGGACAACGTGCTCAATGGTCTTTTCATTGTTAAAGCACGGAATACCAACAATGATGTCCGCGGACTCTATCTCTTCAACCCTCTTTGCAGTATACTTTCTGAGTGCCGTATTATAATGAGTCATGGGGTGTTTTCCTTTCCTGTCCTGAGGGCAATTGTTCCTTCTTATCAACTCCATCCGCAGTGCGTTTATCGTCCTTGATGAGTATGGGCATTGGTTCTGTCACGCTCCCAGTATAAATGCTCACGTGCGGGAAAGGAATTTCTATTCCTTCGCTATCAAAGGCCGCCTTGATCTCTTCGTGCATTGCAGTTCGCACATCAAGGAAGTTTTCCTTTCGTACCCACACGGAGAACTGTAAATCGAGGGATGAGTCCCCAAAGCCCAGGAAGTGAAATCTCGGCTTGGGCTCCTCAAGACAAAGAGGGTTTTTGTCCGCAACATCCATAAGCACATCGCGCACTTTTCCTGTATCCTCCTTATAGGCAACCCCAACCTTAAGGTCCACTCTTCTGATGGGGAACTTGGTAAGATTGGTCACCTCTGATTTTATCATGGTCTCATTGGGAATACGCACGTGCAGATTGTCAAGGGTGCGCAGTTTTACAGAGAGCAGATCAATGGAAAGAACCTCTCCCATGGTATCACCCACCTTTATGAAGTCCCCTATATGGAAGGATCTCTCCCCTATCAGGAAGATACCGCTTATAAGATTGGACGCCGAGGTCTGTGATGCGAATCCTATGGCAACTGTAAAGACGCCCGCCGCTCCGAGCAGCGCCCCGAGGCTGAAACCCATCTCTCTTAAGGCTGATACCACAAAGAGACTGAGAAGCAGATAGTATATCACCCGCCTTAGAAGCATACCCTGCTGGGCGTCCAGATATCTGCGGACGGCCTTCATCACTGAAGCGCTCACAAGACGGGATACCGCTAACCCCACTATTACAAGTATCATGGCCTTAGAAAGACTGACCGCCAATTCGCTCTTTGTAAAGTCAACCAATATCTTGATCAGTTCGTCCACGCTCTAGCTCCACAAAAAAGTCTAACCGAATATCGAACTCAAGGCCCTTACCATTATATTTTTTCCCAGGTGTTCCCTGGGACCGGAGATTAGTCCGGCCCCTTGAGCATGCACCGCAGGGCCTTCCAGTATTTTTATATCGGCGGAGCCGGAACCGGCTCTCCTTTCAAACACTATTTGTTCCGTCCAGAGGTTCCCTTCAGGGGCCTCAAACAAGGATAGATTTCTCACAGGAAGATTAATTCTCTCAAGCAAGAGGGAATCAGATGCATGGTTCATTATGCGAACCGGCGTAATGGCCCTGTGCGGCCTTACAGGCACATCCTCAGGGGAGATAAAACAATTTGTCCGGCTCGCGTAGCAGAACTCCCCCGCCATGGGAGAAGGGCCGAACCATGTGTCAGAAGGCCTTATGATTGGAAAATCATCCATAAGCCTGAGAGGATAATTTGCATAGAACAAGACCCAAAGAGGAGAGCTTGCGAATATGGTTGCCTCCTGCCCGGGCGAGACATAGAAAGGCGTAAGGGGCCTGGTGACCACCGGTCGGTCGGCCAGAGCCGGCAAGATACGCAGGGTTTCAGTTGTCTCGACGAAGCAATAGCGCCTGAATCTTAAGCGTGAAAGGTCTCCTCCATAGGGGATCTCCACTGAAAAGCCTGAAAAGGCATCTTCCGAGCCAAGTCCATCAGCGCTCAGACGCCACTCCTTCTCGCTCCGCGCTACTATGATATCAACCGATCCTATCCGCCATTTTCCTGCTGCGCCTGCAGGCAGTCTAAAATCACCCCA
>JBGSUA010000154.1:0-23364 GCA_041753575.1 Desulfatiglandaceae bacterium | reverse complement strand
GGACATCTAAAAGCCCTCCTTCCGGCAAGTGACGATAGGCCAGGTCAATCATAAAGCCTCCAATGATTAAGCCCGGTGCCTCATAGCCGGGAAACTCCTTCACTCGGCCCACAAATTATCCGAAGGTGTAATTCCGAATATGCATCAAGCCGCCTCCACCCGGCAGGGAACATAGCGGTGCATAGGGGTTCCGACAAAGTCTCGGTTTGTGTTTTTTGTTAATCTGTTGACGTTAGCGCCATATTTAACGCAATCGTAGATCAGACCAAATCCTTGCGGAATGATGACCTGCCCCTTTCTGGCATCTGTGGTTACTTCGACCTCTATTTTTTCCTCCCCAGCTTCAGTGATAACCCTTGCCATCTGTTTATCAACCAGGCCCAGTGATTCTGCATCAGAGGGACTTATTGCGATGGTGCAGGGCCGCCTGCCTTCGTTCCACGCAGGGTCCCGCATAGCCGTATTGGAATTCATGTCCATATGGCGTCCGGCCATCAGGATCAACGGAAATTCAGAATCAGTTTTCAGTCGTTTCTCTTCCTCATCTGGGCTGATTTCCTTTATCCAGTCTTCCGCCTCTGCGGTATGAAGCCGTATCCTGCCGTCCTTTGTGGCCAATCTTCCGAGGTTTTTCCCGATATCCTGCACTCCGACCAGCACACCTTCCGGATGGCCGATGATGGCCTGATACAGGGCAAGCCCCTGGTCCGGTCCGGCGTCGAATCCCACCCTTGCCGCCTCCTCCTGCTTTGCCGGGGACCTCTGTAAAAACCCGGTGAAATAGCTTGCCAGGTGGGCGGAACCGATAGCATTACCAAGCGTCTTGGCTGCTATGAAGGGTACCCTCTTCATGTTCTCAGGATGCTCCATTATATAACCTGTCAGCGCATCACGGTATGTCCTCAGGCTGCCGGCAGCCTGGTAAAGTGAGTCTGGCAGTGCGGGAATCAGCCCCATGGCGTCGGCCAGGAGAGTGAATATCTCCCCCGCTTCTTTCTGCTCTCCTTCTGCCTCAACAACAGGCCGGCGCATCCGGCTGTAAACATCCAGGAAACCTTCGTTGGTTTTGGAGGGAATAATGACGTCCGCCGTTGACCATGATTCGTAGGTTGACATGCAAGGCAGGACGTAGTGTGCAAGTGCGGCAGTCTCACTCAGTGCAATTTCGGTTACAACCAGCAGATCAAGCCTCCCGAATGCCTCTTCATACGCGGTCGTATCGGCATAAGACCGCAATGGATTGGCTCCCAGGACGAAGGCGGCCCTCAGCCGGTCGGGACGGTCGTTTGCTATCTCTTCCGGCATGACATTGGGAGGGAACATCCCCCCAATAGCCGGGATGTTGGTCACCGCTGTCCTCCACGTCTTCGGGTCATTCGGATCTGAGTACATCTTTCCGCCCACAAGGTAGTTTCCTCCCGGCACACCGATGCGTCCGCAGATCGCCAGCAGCACAACGAGCAGATATGATACAAGGGCGCTGTGCCGGTTCATCAGGATGCCAAGATCGTCACGCAGGCAGGACTGGCGTTTGGCGAATTCCTGGCAGACCCGGAACACCTGGTCGTACTCCAGTTCGCAGACCTTTAGCGCCGCGTTCACGTCAAATCCGGCGAACCATGGCAGCATCTCCTTGAACCCGTTAACGTGCTTGTCTATGTATTCCTGGTTATGCATACCCTCTTTGAGGATGATGGCAATCATCGATTTTAGCAGCAAGGCATCCGTACCCGGCCGAAGGGCCAAGTGAATATTCGCTATTTTCGCAGTTTCCGAACGCCGCGGATCAATCACTACAAGCAGCTTGTCCGGGTCTTTGGAGATTCTGGTAAGCACTCTTCTGGCCTGGGGTATATGGTGGCTCATCATCCCATTCCAACCGACTGCCATAAGCATCCCGGTATTCTCATAATCAGGTACCAGTTCGAGCATCTGGCTTCCCAATGTCAGCCCGTGCGCCCAATACCGGCCGGCAAACTCCTGGTTGGCGGATGAGTAGTGGTAACGCGACCCAAGAGCCTGAACAAATCCGGCCAGGAACCGAATCGGGTAGAAGTTGAATTCGCCCCCGCCGGCTACCGACGCCAGGGACCTTGGCCCATGCTCCTGAAGTATCTTCTTGAGCTTTTCTGCGATCTCGCCGATTGCCTGATCCCAACCTATGCGTTCAAACTTGCCGCCCGCCTTCTTCATCGGGTAAAGCAACCGGTCCGCATTGTGCTCATGATAAGCGATGTTCATACCCTTTCGGCAGACGTATCCTTCGCTGATAGGGCTGTCCTTGTCAGGGCGGACTCTAACAATACGGTTGTTTTCAACTTTAACTTCAAGGCCGCAGCAGACAGCGCACATTACGCAGGTAGTCTTCTTCCATTCTTCCATGATACGCTCCTTTCCTACAACTCTCCTTACAATATTCTAAGGAGAAGCCCTTTTAATTCTGTCTTCTTGGTTTTGAATGCCGAATGTTTGCAAAAATTCCTCGATTCGATCCGGAGCTCCGTCAATCTGAATGGCCTTGGCCAGGCGACTTCGATCCGACCGCGGCGCCGTAAAAACGGTAGCCCAAATTTCAGGAGTCGTGGTTATTTTAAGGTCGGAATTAGGCTCCTCTTTCCGGGAACTGGACCAGTTTTCATCATTAAAAGATAGGGAATATTGGGTTTGAGGGAACTGCATTAACCACTTGGCCGGCCGTGGCAAGAGCTTGCCCTTTTTGTTGAGTGATGAAGTCAGCGATCTCATCAGCAGATCCGGGTGGACGACTTCGCCCGGGATCGGAGCCCTCATGGCATATCGAAATCCCCAGTCGGCCATAGCGTCCACAATAGGACCCAGATCGCGTCCGGCGGTGGTCAGCCTGTACCAGACCTCACGTCGTCCGGGCTTTTTGTCCCGTTCTATAATCCCTGACGATTCCAATTCTCGAAGACGCTGGGTGAGCCATTTGGGAGTAATATGATTTAAATAACCCAGGAGATCGGTGAACCGTTGCGGGCCTGGCAGGAGATCTCGAATGATGAGCAAAGACCATTTGTCGCCGATTTTTTCCAGGGCCCGTGCCACAGGACAAAAATGCCCATAGGTTTGAGTCATAGAACTCGCCTTCCAATATTTAGTATGCTTAAGATAGTATCTTTTGTATATTAAATGTCAAGAGCAAAATTTAGATATTTACATTATCGTGGAATCAGGTTAGGAACTAGTTTAAATTTTTGACAAAGACGGCAGTGCTGGCTGAACAGAATCCGACGCCGCGCCTGCGCCGGGACAGCTACCTCAACCAGGCGCTGGAAGCCGAATGGATCAAACGCACCCAAACCCGACTCCCCGCGCATCCAGACCCAGCGTTACCGTAAGAGCATGCTGGTCATCCGGAAATATTATGTGCGGATTTTGCTTGTTGACATTAATTCTTTCCGGATATAGTCTTTATATTAAAGATTACAAAAGGTGTTAGTTTACAAATGTATATTCAGCCCGCCATCACAATCCTCATTACCACCGCAATAGGGTTCGTCTTATCCCTATTGCTCCTCCTTATTGAGGAAAAGTTACAAGAACGGGCCTGAAATAGTCTAAGCAGAAAGCAGATTTGACAAGCCGTTATCAGGCCCGCCTGGTGACGGTTTTTTTTGGCTGACTTCGGAGATGAGCCATGAAAAGGCATATAATTCTTTACGACACAACGATGCGCGACGGCACCCAGGGAGAGCAGGTGAATCTCTCCGCCGAGGACAAGCTTCGACTGGTGAGAAAGTTCGCCGAATTCGGCATCCACTACGTTGAAGGTGGCTGGCCAGTCTCCAGTCCAAAAGATGCAAGATTTTTTGATATGGCCAGGCAGGCGGACCTGCGCGATACAAAACTTACGGCCTTCGGATGCACCCGCAAGTCTTCGGTGGATACCGCACATGATCAAAATATCCGGACACTTTTGAAAACAGGGGTAAAGACCATAACTATTTTTGGAAAGAGCTGGGATCTGCACGCGGCCCAGTTCATCAGCGCCGACATGGAAGAAAACCTGGTCATGATAGAAGACACCATCGCTTATCTCAAGGCCAGGGATAGGGAAGTGCTCTTCGACGCGGAGCACTTTTTTGACGGCTACAAACACAATCGCGACTATGCTCTTAAAACGTTAAGGGCCGCCATGGCCGGGGGAGCGGACATCATCGTCCTTTGTGACACCAACGGCGGCACTCTCCCCAATGAGATAAAGGAGATCATGACCGGCGTCCTGCCTCTAATTGACAGGCCCGTTGGAATTCACGCCCACAACGACTGCGGCCTTGCCCTGGCGAATTCATTAGTGGCGGTTGAATGCGGGGCATCCATGGTGCAGGGCACTGTCAACGGTTACGGTGAACGATGCGGAAACACTGATCTAATATCCGTCATTGGCAATCTTCAGCTCAAGCTTGGCTTATCGTGTATAGCTCCTGAAAATATGAGGAGACTCACTGAGTTTTCGCGCTATGTCAGCGAGGTCGCTAATGTGCCCCCGCACAATCAAAGGCCCTTTGTTGGCAGGAGCGCCTTTGCCCATAAGGGTGGAGTGCACGTAAGCGCCATCATGAAGGACCCCCGTGCCTACGAACACATTGATCCGGAAATTGTGGGCAACCGCCGGCGGGTTTTGGTTTCAGACCTTTCCGGCAGAAGCAACATTGAATACAAGGCGCGGGAGCTTGGAATTGAGACACAAAAAGGCGGTTTCGGCCCGGAGACAATCGTTGAAGAGATAAAGAGGCTCGAGGACCTGGGCTACGAGTTCGACGCCGCGGAAGGCTCGCTGGAACTTCTGATGAAAAAGGCAACAGGACAATTTCAGGAACCTTTCAGGCTTGAATCCTTCAGGGTTACCATCGAAAAAGACCGCTCAGGGTTAAGCAACTCCCAGGCCACGATCAAGATATCGGTAGGGGATGAAGACGAGATTACGGCGGCTGAAGGAGAGGGCCCGGTGAACGCCCTCGACAACGCGCTAAGAAAGGCCCTTCACAAGTTTTTCCCGCAGGTGAGCGAAATGAGGCTGGTTGACTTCAAGGTTCGAGTAATTGACGGCAGGGAAGGCACAGCGGCCAAGGTTCGTGTTCAGATAGAATCCAGGGACTCAAAGGAGGTCTGGTCAACTCTGGGGGTTTCAGCCAATGTAATTGAGGCAAGCTGGCAGGCTTTGGTGGACAGCGTTCAATACAAGCTCGCCAAGACATCCAACGGAAAATGAATGGCAGGGTTAAACATAAATCACACAGGGAGATGGATATAGCGGATTCTTTCTTTGCCGAGAATCCGAGGAGGTGGAGGCCGTGAGCGACCGAGTTATCATATTTGATACGACCCTCCGGGACGGAGAGCAATCACCCGGAGCCGGCATGAACAGCGCGGAAAAACTCTATCTGGCCATACAACTGGAGAAACTCGGCGTAGATGTAATAGAGGCAGGCTTCCCGGCCGCATCGCAAGGCGATTCGGAGGCGGTAAGTCAGATCGCAGCCAAGATCCGCTCCTCGCAGGTTGCAGCTATAGCAAGGGCTCACATAATGGATATTGATAAGGCCTGGGCATCGGTCAAGGACGCGGCCTTCCCCAGGATCCATACTTTTATCGCTACTTCAGACATCCACATGGAGCACAAACTGAGGATGGGCAGAAACCAGGTTGTGGAGAGTGCCGTCAATGCCGTCCGTTATGCAGCCGGTCTTACCAAGAACGTGGAATTCTCGGCAGAGGACGGATCAAGAAGCGATCCTGATTTCCTTTGCCGCATATTCGGCGCTGTATTAGAGGCTGGCGCCACCACGGTCAATCTTCCTGATACGGTCGGATACTCCATGCCGGATGAATTCGGTCAGCTCGTCTCCTATGTGCTCGCCCACACGAAAGGTATTGAAAAGGCCGTCTTGAGCGTGCACTGCCACAATGACCTGGGTCTTGCAACCGCTAACACCCTCGCGGGTATCAAGGCAGGCGCACGCCAGGCCGAGGTGACCATCAACGGTATCGGGGAGCGGGCCGGAAACACCTCCCTTGAAGAGGTAGCCATGGCTCTTTACACGCGGCGGGAGAGGATGAGGCTTAAAACCGGCATCCAGACCATGGAGATCCATCGCACCAGCAGACTGGTCAGCATGACAACCGGCATAGTGGTCCAGCCCAACAAGGCGATTGTGGGCGCCAATGCCTTTGCGCACGAGGCAGGAATCCACCAGGACGGCATCCTCAAGTCCAGGACAACCTATGAGATCATGGACCCTGAAACCCTCGGACTTTCAGCCAGCAGGCTGGTGCTGGGCAAACATTCCGGAGGCCATGCCTTCAGAAAAAAAATAGAGTCCATGGGTTATGATCTTGAAGAGCCGGTGACTAAAAGGCTCTTTGAGAAGTTCAAGGAGCTCGCCGACAAGCGCGAGGAGATACTCGATGAGGACATAGAGGTCTTGATAGCAGAGGAGATAATGCGTGTACCTGACCGTTACCAGCTTGACTATCTGAACGTAGTGACCGGCACCGCCACGGTGCCGACCGCCACCGTAAAGCTCAAGATAGACGGGGAAGAGAGGCAAGAGGCAGGCTTTGGCGTAGGCCCGATAGACGCCGCCTTCAATACAATCACCAAGTTGACGGGCACCCGGTCAAGGCTGTTCCGTTTTTCCATCAACGCAATAAGCAGAGGCACCGACGCGCAGGCTGAGGTTACAGTTCGGCTGCAGGAAAACGGCGCTATGGCGATCGGGAAAGGAGCGGACCAGGATATCTTCGTTGCAAGCGCGAAGGCCTATGTCAACGGTCTCAATCGTTTGGATTACCTTAAGAAGAATCCGTCGCTCGCTCCCGATGAAAGGGCGTTGTAAGAGGAAGGCGCTGTCAATTACCGGCTTCCTCTAACACCTTTTTCAGCGCCTTCATTATTGTCACCGGCACCGGCCCGGATTTGGCGTAAAGCCTCAAAAGAGCCTCGGGAACCTTCACCTTTTCCTCGACAGCCTTCCACTCAAGACCTTTTTTCTCAATTTGATCCATCAGTTGAATCAATTCGGTTGCTTCCATTTCATCCTCCCTATTTCTTTTCAGACGGATTTAGATCCGGCGGATATATGTATTTTGGATCCATTTCATAGGTCCAGGGCAGTCCCCACCACTGCCAGCCGTAATGCCTTCTATGGTCAAATCCGAATACCTTGTTTCTCTTTGCAAGCTGCCTGTAGAACTTGTGCTTGTTGGGATCGGAATTAAAAGGAAACTCAGGCCCTTCAAACCCGTCCTCAACAGAGTAAATGTTTTTGAAACCCTCCGAGATAAGGTCTTTCCCGGCAGACAGGCTCCGAGTTCCATCACGGCACATCAAAATGAGATTGTCTGTCTTTTTGAAGACCTTGGCAATCTCGGTGGCAAATGCCTTGTTCTTGCCCGTTAGTTTATAGCCGTATATTTCATCAGCCTTTCCGAACTCCTGGGTAAGAAACATGTAAGGGAATAGATAGGCTCCAATGGGATGCCCCACGAACTGATATTCGGCCCTGGTTCTGACATCTATAAGATAGGTGTCAGGCACGGTATTGAGCATGTCATAGGCCTCTATGCTCATGATTTTCTTTGGCTCCTGGGCCTGTGCTGCACCCGGAATCATCAAAAGAGCAATAAAAAGAAATGTTGCTGAAAAAGGTACTCTGCTGTGCCTCATAATAATTTGTCCCGTCCTTTGTTTGAAGCGGAACATTACCGCCCGGCTGCCTTTTAATATCCCCGGAGCATTCGATTTGTCAATTAAAAAGCTCCCGCATGGGGCATGCGCGCCTTGACAGAGATTGCTCAGTAGCTAATAATCGGCCTAACAAGTTGAATCGTTTTTGGCCTTACCTGTAAAGAGGTCCGAATCCGACCGTATTTAGGAGCATAATAACCCATTGGCCTAACCGACCGAAATTAAGCCTTATAAGGAGTGATGCTATGACGGCAAGCAAAGTGTATTTCATGGATATGAGGGCAGGTTTCAAGAACAGCCTCACGGCAAAACTTCTCCGCCTCATGGATGCAGGGAGGATATCGGATATAATAGGCGAAAGGGATCTAGTGGCGATAAAGCTGCATTTCGGAGAAAAGGGAAACACGGCCTTCATCCGCCCTATCTTCATCTCCCAGGTAGTTGAGAAGGTAAGACAGTTGGGTGGATCTCCGTTCCTGACAGACGCCAACACCCTTTACGCGGGCACAAGAGGTAACAGCGTGTCCCACCTCACAACCGCCATAGAAAACGGGTTTGCCTACTCCGTTGTCAAGGCCCCGGTTGTCATAGCGGATGGGCTGAGAGGGGGAGCATTCGAGCCCGTCAAGATAAATATGGAGATGGTTAAGATCGCTTATATAGGCAAGGAGATTCATGACGCGGACGCCCTTATTGGGGTTGCCCATTTCAAGGGTCATGAGGTGACCGGCTTTGGGGGAACACTAAAAAACATTGGCATGGGCTGTGCGTCCCGGAAAGGAAAGTTGGACCAACACTCAGGCCTCTCACCGAAAGTAAAAAAGAAAAGATGCATAGGCTGCGGCCTCTGCGCCGAGCACTGCGCCCAGAAGGCAATATCGCTCATAGACAAAAAGGCTGAAATAGATCCGAAGCTTTGTGTGGGATGCGCCGAATGTATTCTTATCTGCCAGCAGGGTGCGATTGACGCTCAATGGGACAGCGATTCACCCAGGCTTCAAAAAAAGATGGCAGAATACGCCGCCGCCGTCATTAATAAGAAAAGGGGGAAAAGCCTTTTCATCAATTTCATTACATCCGTTTCCCCTGCCTGCGACTGTTACGGCCATAGCGACGCCCCCATAGTAGGGGATGTGGGAGTGGTTTTATCCAAGGATCCGGTTGCCATTGATCAGGCATCAGTTGACCTTGTAAACAAGCAGCCAGGCCTTGAAGCATCTTGCCTTTCCTCCGGCAAAGGGCCGGGCGAAGATAAGTTCAGGGCCGTGTATCCCAGGATAGATTGGGAGGTACAGCTTGATTATGCCCAGGGCCTCGGTCTTGGAAGCAGATCCTATGAACTTGTCAACATCTAACCCTCATGCCCTGTTGGGGCACAACGAAGCATGAAAATGCCGCATGTCATTCCGGACTCGATCCGGAATCCAGGTCGTCATTCCGGCGAAGGCCGGAACAAGGCCGGAACAATGACTGGATAGCGGCCTAGGCCGCTATGACCATCTATTTTCATATAAAAGCGCCTTGGAGGAGTTTAAGTTACTCCCAGTCCATTTATTTCTTTATTGAAGTATATCGAATCCTATGATATATGAGCAGGTTTTCCGAATGTTACTAATGATCAGGGTAAGTCGAGGAGAAGCAAATGGAGATTCCAGTAAATAAAACAGACGCAGGGGCACTGAAACCGAAACCGGCTGACGAATCGAAGCTGGGTTTCGGGGATATCACTACAGACCATATGTTTATGATGGACTATGAGGCCGGCAAGGGATGGATCAACCCGAGGGTTGTCCCTTACGGAAACCTGTCCATCAGCCCTGCGGCTATGGGAATTCACTACGGCCAGGAGATATTTGAAGGGCTTAAGGCCTACAGGGGAAAAAACGGCAGTATTAATCTTTTCAGAGCAAGGGACAACTTTATACGGCTCAACAACTCCGCAAAAAGGCTCTGCATGCCCGAGGTGGATATTAACCTTGTGATGGAGGGCATGAAGAAACTCATTGTTCTGGATCGCGACTGGGTGCCAAGAAATGAAGGGACCTCCCTGTATATAAGGCCTACGATGATTGCGACGGAACCTCATCTGGGAGTAAGGCCTTCAAATTCATACATCTTCTTTATCATAGTAGGACCTGTGGGCGCCTATTATAAGGAAGGGCTCAATCCCGTAAAGATCTTCGTTGAAAGCAAATACGTGAGGGCGGCCGTTGGCGGGACGGGTACGGCAAAGACAGCCGGCAATTACGCCGCAAGTCTTCTTGCCGCGGAAGAGGCCAAGGCGAAGGGATTTACCCAGGTGCTCTGGCTTGATGCCGCAAACCACCGGTTTGTGGAAGAAGTGGGCACAATGAATATGTTTTTCCTCATCGAGGATGAACTGATCACCGCGCCTTTGAACGGCAGCATCCTGCCCGGTGTTACCCGAGACTCCGTCATAAAGATCGCGGGAGACTGGGGCATAAAAATTACCCAACGGTCCTTGCCCATTGACGAAGTGATTGAAGCCGCTCAGAACGGCAAACTGAAGGAAGCCTTCGGCACAGGCACCGCCGCAGTAATATCCCCTGTGGGCCAGATCACTTACAAGGAAAGGGACTTTATAGTCGCGGGCGGCAGGATGGGAGAGCTTTCACGCAGGCTCTACGATGAAATCACCGGCATACAGTACGGCAAGCGGCCCGATAAACATGGGTGGGTCGAGCGCATTACGAAATAGAATCAAATCTGACGGCGCCATGATCCCTACTATCAAATGGGAGGACTCCAAGGTCCTCATGATTGACCAGCGGAAGCTTCCTGCAAAGGTAGAGTGGTACCACTGCAAGACCTATCGCGATGTAATCCGCGCCATAAAGAAGATGGTAATAAGGGGTGCTCCCGCGATAGGCATAGCCGCGGCAATGGGCATGAGCCTTGGCGCTTCTTCAATCAGGGCATCGGGATTTAAGGAATTTAGGATCCGGTATGAATTGATCGCCTCTGAGATGCTCCGGGCAAGACCCACTGCCGTTAATCTGAGGTGGGCAGTTGAAAGGATGAGTTCTTTGCTGGAGGCATCAAGTCAGATGGAGCTCGATGACATCCGCAAGGCCCTGATGAACGAATCCCAGAGGATCCTTGAAGAAGACATTGAGATAAACAAAGCAATAGGTATCGAGGGAGCCGTGGTGGTTCCGTATGGGGCGGCCGTTTTGACCCACTGTAATGCCGGATCCCTTGCGACAGGAGGCTATGGGACTGCCCTTGGGGTAATAAGGGCCGCCCACGAGCAAGGAAAGGGCATAAAGGTCTTTGCCGACGAAACCAGGCCATGGCTCCAGGGGATAAGGCTCACGGCATTTGAAATGATGGAAGAGGGCATTCCCGTAACCGTCATAGTTGACAGCGCCGCCGGTTCTCTCATGCGCCGAAAGATGATTGATCTGGTGATAACCGGGGCGGACAGGATCGCGGCCAACGGGGATACCGCCAACAAGATCGGGACCTATTCTCTCGCCGTGCTCGCGGGGGAGAACAATATTCCTTTTTACATTGCGGCCCCCCTTTCAACCATTGATATCTCCCTTGAACATGGAGACCTTATACCGGTTGAAGAAAGAGATAAGGAAGAGGTCTGCATGATCCACGGCCGCTGCCTGGGGCCAAAGGATACCGAGGCCTTGAACCCGGCGTTTGATATTACCCCTGCAAGATATCTATCTGGTATCATTACTGAAAAAGGCATTCTTCGGCCGCCTTTTGCGGATGCCATCAAGAAGGCCTTTGCATCCTGAGGCAAAGAAGTTGCTTTCGCAAGAAGCCCGAATTGGGACGGCAGATGCGGAAGCTTCAGAAACAAGGTGTGCAAATCCAATCTCAACCTACATACGAAGATAAATCAGCCCGCTATTCGCTGGAAAGACATACCCTGATGATCTTTATAGTCTTTTCAGTAATGCGGAACCTGTTATCAGGTCTCATTCCGCAGATCCAGACGATCTCTCCCCCGCAGGTAAGTATCGGCACAAAGGGCCTTTCCATACGGGGGACCTTGCGGTCAATGAAGAATTCCTTCAGTTTCTTTGGCTGATCCATCCCCATCGGTATAAAGCGATCTCCCGGTCTGAACGCCCTGACCTTAAGGGGATAGGTTATAAGACCGGCGTCAAGGTAAGCCTCTGAAGGTTCGGCCCTATTGCCGTCGAAGGCGACGCCTTCAAATTCTTCGACCACAATTACCCGGGGCGGATTTTGCATCTTGTATCTGCCGGGGCCTGGAATGAGGATTTCCGTAAGACGGGAAGGCCCCTCGCCTTTTCTTTCAAAAACAATGAGATCGTATTGCCTCCTGACAATGATCCCGTCAGGAAGCCTCACATAGGCACTCGGGCCCGCATCCGCGAGGAGATTTTCCAATGCCCGGATGTGGATTGCGCCAATCCTGAGTAAATCCCCCTTTACGGCCGCCACGGCATGTCTAAAAAGGCGTCCCCTGATCGCGGGATGAATGGAATCAAAATCCTTTGTCTTAAGTTCGATTGCCCCGTCTTTTTTCTCTTTCTTCAGCCATTTAAACAGCCTTAGGGCCTCTCCCGCTAGATAGGATTCGTCTTCTCTCATGATCCCTGCAAGGCGCGAAAGCGCACTGATCACTCCGGGCTGTACATGATTGAGCGCGGGAATAACCTCAAGACGAATCCTGTTTCTAAGGTAAAGCTGAGATCTATTAGAGGAGTCAATCATATATCGAAGACCCACTGATTGCAGATAGGCAATTATTTCATCCCTTTTTATATTCAGAAGGGGCCTTATTACTATGCCCTCTCTTATCGGATGCATGCCGGAAAGTCCCATCGGACCTGAACCCCTGAGAAGCCTCATCAATACGGTCTCTGCCTGGTCGTTGAGGTTATGGCCCACTGCAATCCTCCGGGCGGCATACCTCTTCCGGATACTCTCAAGAAACGCGTATCTGGCCTTTCTTGCCTGCTCTTCCTTTGACCCCCCGCCAGGTTGCGGCCCTTCTCTCCACTCATCGGTTTCAAGGGGGATATCATATTCCCTGGCCATGGATTGCATGAAACGGGTTTCTTCTTCGTCTTCTCCGGGTCTCAGGAGGTGGTTAAAATGGGCTATGACAAGATTTATCTCGAGACCGTCTTTGAGTCGGTAGAGCACGTCAAACAGGCAGACCGAGTCAGGCCCGCCCGAAACCGCCACGACAACGGCGTCGCCCTTGTCTATCATCCCCTCGCGCAGGATGGCACTTTCCGCCTTATCCATAACGCTTCTTTCCTTTGATGTCCCTGCCCGCTTCATGGCCTGATCGTTTATGCCTCCTCCTGCCTTTATACAATAGCAGCCAGTCATAATTATCTCAATTACCTTGAAGGGGATTGGCGCAGGCGCATAGCCGAACAAGATTTCTTCGTCATTGGAGTGGGGTGCGCGAAAAATCCCTGACGCTGCCTGGGCAAATGAAGGCCAGAACATTATTGCTGAGTCCTTTTACCCGAAAACCCCTTGTCCCCGACATCGTTTTGAACACTCTGTCAATGAAGGAAGCCATCGCCGAAAAGCTTCGGGCAGCACTGACACGCCTGGAACCCTCCATTAAGGACTTCTTCGATATTGATTATCTGTTCTTCCGAAACAAGGTGGATCTCAACGATCGGCATCTCTTCGAGCTTCTTGCCGAAAAGCTGAAAGTGCCGGGAAATGCGCCGATTGACGTATCCCGTGGCCGGAAAGAAAAGCTCAAGACCCAGATCGAGACGGAACTGAAACCGGTGTTGCGACCAGTGGATTTTGAAGACTTCGACCTAAATAGGGCCTTTGACATAGCTACCCGGATGAGCAAACTATTTCTCTAGTGGAGAATTTCATTGCATCAAGAACTCACAAACCCAGCGGTATCGCAGTATGGTAGGAAGAGGATAGAGCGAGGGAAAAACTGCTTCGTTTATGCGCAAAACATCTTTCCGACTCTGAACTACTGGCTGTGATTCTCAGAATCGGTGTCGAAGGGGAAAGCGCCATCGGTTTGAAGAACGTTTTTCCAGTTTGCGCAGCGTAGTCCACTGTAGTCACTCCAATCTCTGGAAGAGGTGGTGAGCTAAGCACTGATTGAAAAACAACACACTTAATTTTTGGCAAAAATGGTCTTGACAATGGGGTGCACCTCAAGGGATAGAAGGAACCCATTTCTGAGCCAACCGCAATGAGTAGCGTTGACGATGTTTTCTCCTCCCGCTATAGTGATGTATTTGTAAGAGATGCAGCATTAAGGGGGGCATATTGGAGAAGGGAAGATTCTTAGAGGGACTGACCGCGGTTTTCAATCCATCATCCGTAGCCGTGGTGGGAGCGTCTGAAAAGGCGGACAAGCTTGGCTTCCATGTGATGAAAAGCCTTACCCGCGGAGGCTATAAGGGAATCATCATTCCCATTAACCCCCGTTCAAGCGAGATAATGGGCATGAGGGCCTATCCATCGCTTTCCGATTATCCGGGAACCCCTGATCTGGCGATAATAGTGGTGCCGGCTGCCAATGTTCCCTCTGTGTTGGCCGAATGCGGGAAAAAAGGTGTAAAGGCTGCTGTTTTAATCTCAGCCGGATTCAAAGAAATTGATGATCCTGCCGGGGCAATGCTGCAGGCAGAAGCAGCCTCCATGGCAAACAGTTTTTCAATCCCTGTAATAGGTCCCAATACATTCGGCATAGTCAATCTTCATGCTCGCTTGAACGCCTCCTTCACCCCCGAGTTTTCCCTTATCAGAGCCGGCGGAGTTACCCTGGTAAGCCAGAGCGGCGGGATATCACACCTGATAGGGTTCCTTGCAATGAAACAGGGAGTCGGAATGGCCAAAATCATAGGGCTTGGAAACAGGCTAAACGTGGATTTCGCCGATCTATTGCCTTCTCTGGCCCAAGATGAAGAGACGGCCGCGATCGCCCTCTATATCGAGGGGCTTGACAATCCCCGGCGTCTTCTTTCCGAGGCAAGGAAACTCCTGGGCAGGAAACCTATCATCGCCTACAAGGCAGGGGCCGGAACGAGGGGAGACATGGCATCAAGGTCCCACACCGGATCTCTCGCAGGAAGAGGAGAGATCTATGCCGGAGCGCTCCATCAGGCGGGTATCGTAACGGTTGACAGTCCTCAGGCCCTCCTTGATGCGGCACGAGTTCTCGCGGCGAGCCCGAGGCTTGAGAAGAATACCGTCGCGATCCTAACCGGTCAGGCCGGTCCAGGCATGGCTGCCTCGGATGTATGCGAGACTGCGGGCATGGAGATAGCCGTTTTCTCCTCCGGAACCCAGGAAAAAATCAATGAACTTCTTCCTCCCCTCGCTATGAGGACAAATCCTGTTGACATGGGGCCTGCCTGGTACGACGCCTCTGCGATTGAGGGAATAGTGAGGACCGCGCTTGACGATAATGCGGTAGGAGGCGCCCTGATCCTTATGATGTTCGCTTCGGCAAACAGGGAGGCGCTTCCGCGCATGAAGGATTTTCTTCTTAAATGGAGGCAGAAAAAGCCTGTCATCACGTGTTTTTCTGCCCCTGAAGGCATTTGGGATGCAGACATTCGAGTACTTGAGGAGGCTGGGGCCATTGTCAACTTCCCGACCCCGGAAAGGGCCGCCGCCGCGATGTCTGTCTTGGGACGCTATAAGACAATAACTGAAACGCTTGGAGGTAGAACGTGAAAATTATAGAAAAAGCAAAGGTTGAAGGAAGGTCAACACTTTCGGAGCATGAATCCAAGGAGCTGCTCAAGGCCTACGGCATTCCTGTGGCAAAGGAAAAGGAGGTCATGGACGAACACGCTTTTAAGGCCGCTCTGGCGGAGATGGGATTTCCCCTTGTCATAAAGGCCTGCGCCCCGCACCTCAGCCATAAGACTGAAAGGGGGCTTGTGAAGGTAGATATCAGGAGTGAAAAGGAGGCCCTTGAGGCTTACAGACATATAAGGGCTGAGACCGCAAAAGAGGGCGCAAACGTCCTTGTGCAGGAGATGGTAAAAGGACAGCGTGAGCTTGTGGCAGGCCTTACAAGGGATCCCCAGTTTGGGCCATGCGTTATGTTCGGATTGGGAGGAATATTCACGGAGATCCTTAAGGACGTGGCATTTCGTGTCGCCCCCATTGAGATGAGGGATGCCCTTGAGATGATGAAAGAGATAAAGGGCAAGAAGATACTTGATGCAGTAAGGGGTATGCCTCCGGCAGATCTTGAGGCCCTGGGAAAGATACTTATCACCCTGGGAAATATCGGCCTGGAAAATGAGGAGATAAAGGAAATTGACATCAATCCCCTGATATTGAAGGGCTCAGAGCCGGTTGCGGTTGACGCCCTTGTGGTTTTAGTCTCCTGATACTCTCTTTTTGTATCTGATCATCGAAGATGGGCCTCTTGCAATCAAACGGCGGAGGGACGCCTTGTCTTGCTGCCCATCTTCGGAAGAACCTTAGCCTGATTAATTCTGAAATGCAGTGGGAAGCAGGTATCCCCTGCCATGTTTGGCTATCCTTTCATTGTGCAACCTTGCGCCTGTGAGCTTCTTTGGCCCCTTCTGCTTGACTGAGCTTCCAGCGCCGCTTATTTTCTTATAGTATGATGCATTCATAAGTGGATTAGAGAGGTCGTCAAATATGGGAAACTGGTTCAAAACCGCCCTTCTGCTGGGCGTCATGACTGTGTTCATAACCCTGATGGGAAGGATGCTCGGCGGTTCTCAGGGCATGTTTCTCGCCTTTATACTGGCTATGGGGATGAATTTTTTCAGTTACTGGTTTTCGGACAAGATAGTCCTGCGCATGTATCGCGCAAGAGAAATCGGGCCGAATGAATCTCCTGAGCTATACCGCATGGTAGAGGACCTCACCAAACGGGCCGGTCTTCCCATGCCAGGGCTTTATGTCATCCCTGAGGCAGCTCCCAACGCCTTTGCCACCGGCCGCAATCCCCAGCATGCAGTGGTAGCGGTAACAGAGGGACTCTTAAAGCTGATGGGGAAAGAAGAGACAAGGGGAGTACTGGCGCATGAACTGGCTCACGTCAAGAACAGGGATATCCTCATAGGCTCGGTCGCGGCCACTATGGCCGGTGCAGTTATGATCCTTGCCAGCATGGCCCGTTGGGGCGCCTTTTTCGGAGGAGCATCCCGCGACAACGAAGAGGGCGGAGGCGGACTTGGAGCAATAGGGGTTATTGCGATGTCCATCATAGCGCCTATCGCGGCAATGCTCATCCAGATGGCCATTTCAAGATCCAGGGAATACCACGCTGACCAGACAGGCGCTTCTTTTGTAGGTCACGGCGAGGGCCTTGCGCGAGCCCTTGAAAAGCTCGGGGCCTATTCCGGAAAGATACCGATGCAGGCAAACCCCGCAACCGCCCATATGTTCATAGTAAACCCCCTTTCAGGCAAAAGCTTCATGAGCCTTTTCTCAACCCACCCGCCCCTTGAGGAAAGGGTAGCGCGTCTGAGGGGTTCATCAGGCTACACAAGGCCGGCAGAGAACGGATCAGGGGGAGCCAAGGAAGCTCAAGATTTTTGGAAGAATTTAAGATAACCCTATTGCCGGCATTAGCTTTGAAATAAAGTCATAATTGCTGCCAACAAGCACATGGGCCCGTGAACCCCAAAGCGGAATAAGAAAACCAACCGGTTTGCACAAGTCAACAAAATAACACATTGAAAGTATGATGAATCCTTGACTTGGAGCATCCCCCCAGATCCATTATTATGTGCTGTGTCGGCCATTACCAATTCGAACACAACGCCTCCCAGTCCATTCTTATGCCCGTCTTGTTGATCAAGAGCTCCAGGTCCTGAAGGCGGATGATCATGGCCTGCCAGGAGACATTGGAAAAGCCTCCCGCCTCACACATGGCGGCGGCTATGTAGGGCCATTGCTCGATAAATGGCTCATCGCAACGAGAACCTTTTTGAGCGGCGCTTCTCACATTCTTTATCACGATCGGTTCCAGACTGCAGATCCTCTGGAAGGCATCCATGACCATCCTCTCAGGCATGAGAAGGCAGGAGGCAAAGTAATCCGCCTGCCATTCAACAGGCTCCCTGGCATCCTTAAGCTTGCAAACGATTGTGCCGCTTTTTGAACTCTCGCTGTTGCGGACCTCCGCATAGGGAAGGTGCAAAACCCAGTGTCCTGCCTCATGGGCACAGGTAAAGGCCAGTCTCCCCTCTGAGCTGTTTTCAAAGAGCCTCTCATTTATGCAGATCAGCTTTTTGTCCACATAGGTTGCCCCCAGTACATCGTCTTTCCCGAGGATCTTTTGGAGGTCGGCATACAAGAGTCTGAGGCCGAGGCCCCGTTCAATGATATCCTCAACAGGTATGGGAGGTTTTATTATGTATCCTGCTATTGCCTCAAAGTTCTCAAGGAGTCGCATGGCCTTAAGGGCGATTTGTTCTTTGGATATCCAGGGGACCTTCATTTTTAATCTTCCTTTCTTTCTCTGGCTCCGAAGAATGGCCTTCCGGTGACACTATGTTGCCGTCAGATTAATTTGACTGATCCATCTTAACACGGGCGTTTGACAGATACGGTCAAACTCAAGAACAGTTTTTTAAGGACGGCCGCCGAGCGCATGTTGTTGACACCTACAGCCGCGCTTTTCTATATTCCCTCTGATAAGAGCCTTTTGTGTGTCGGATGTGTTTTAACCTTAGAAGACCCTAACCCTTTTGCTGGAGTTTGAGATGACACTAAGTCCCCTTGCCGGTAAACCGGCCCCCCGCGATGTGCTGGTAAATGTGGCCCGTCTTGTCTCGGCCTACTATACGGTAGAGCCCGATCCTGATAATCCCTCTCAAAGGGTTTCCTTTGGAACATCCGGCCATAGAGGGTCGTCCTTTGAAGGTAGTTTTAATGAGAACCATATACTGGCAGTCTGTCAGGCAATCTGCGAGGTGAGAAGTACGGATGGGATTGACGGGCCTCTTTTTATGGGAATGGACACGCATGCCCTTTCAGAACCGGCGCTTAGAAGCGCTCTTGAGGTCTTTGCCGCGCATGGAGTTGATGTCATGATCCAGGCAGGCATGGGATACACTCCCACCCCGGTCATATCCCATGCCATCCTGTGCTATAACAAAAGCCGAGGCAGCAATAGGGCCGACGGTGTCGTTGTGACCCCTTCGCACAATCCGCCCTCAGACGGAGGGTTTAAGTACAACCCTCCCTCAGGGGGGCCGGCTTCCCCCGAGACCACAAAGCGCATCCAGGAGCGGGCTAACGAGATCATGAAAAGTGCCATGAAGGGCCTAAAGAGGATTCCTGTCGAGCGCGCCCTCAAGGCTGAAACCACGCATGAATACGACTATATCACTCCCTATGTGACTGATCTGAAAAACGTGATCAGCTTGGATGCCATAGCAAGAGCCGGCCTCAAAATAGGCGCTGACCCCATGGGCGGATCGGGTATTGCCTTCTGGGAACCAATCGCCGATACTTACGGCATTTCAATTGAGGTGGTAAATCCGGTTCTTGATCCCACATTTTCATTCATGACCCTGGACTGGGACGGCAAGATCCGTATGGACTGTTCCTCCCCGCATGCCATGGCCGGTCTCATAGGGCTCAAGGACCGTTTTGATATAGCCTTTGGAAACGATACGGACTTTGATCGGCACGGAATCGTCACTCCGGCAGGAGGCCTGATGAATCCCAATCACTATCTGGCCGTAGCCGTTTGGTATCTTTTCCAGAACCGGCCCGGCTGGAGACCGGATGCCGCCGTAGGAAAAACACTGGTTTCCAGCGCCATGATTGACAGGGTCGCCGAATCCCTAGGGCGAAGGCTTGCTGAGGTGCCGGTTGGTTTTAAGTGGTTTGTTGATGGGCTTCTGGACGGATCCTTCGGCTTCGGAGGGGAGGAAAGCGCGGGCGCGTCTTTCCTGAGGCAGGACGGTTCGGCCTGGACCACAGACAAGGACGGATTTGTCATGGATCTCCTGGCTGCGGAGATAACCGCCGTTACCGGCAAAGACCCCGCAGAGCATTACAAAGATCTTGAAAGACGCTTCGGGGCCTGCGTCTATCAGAGGATAGACGCCCCAGCCACATCAGGGCAAAAGGCGGTCTTGAGCAAGCTTACCGCCGAGCAGGTGAGCGCTTCGAACCTTGCCGGCGACCCTATAATTGCGAAGCTTACGGCCGCTCCATTCAACAAGGCCGCCATCGGCGGTCTCAAGGTCGTAACGAAAAGCGGGTGGTTCGCGGCCAGACCGTCGGGAACGGAAGATGTATATAAGATTTACGCGGAGAGCTTCAAGGGCGAAGACCACCTCCGGCGCATCCAGGAGGAGGCCCAGGCCATAGTCGGCGCGGCCTTTCGGCGTTCCGGGGTGTGACCAACCCGGCACAAGGGAATAAATCCCCATTTAGTGGGGAATTATTCCCCAATATCCAGGTTCACTTTGACACCCCGGTTTATTAGCAGCCTGATTATGCCCATTCGCCACAAGCGGTTAACGGTTCTTTTCTGTTAGCCATCTCCCTGGTATGCCTGTTGCATAGTGACACAGCACCCGCCCTTTGGGCGGAGGAATTCAAAACCTTTTGGGGGTAGATGAGATGAAGAAGTTGTTTGTGATGGTGGTAGCGGCTGTTTTCCTTTTTTCGGGACTTGTAATGGCGGCCGGCCCTGCGCCGGTAACACCTGCGGCAGCTAAGAAGACTGTCATGTCCGCGACAGGCATTGTGAAGGAAATCACCGACCAGATGCTCAAGCTTGAGAGAAAGGTGAAGGGCAAGGTTGAGGTGATGGATTTTGTCCTTAAGGCGCCAGTGGCCGAAATAAAGGCAAGCGACATGGTCAAGGTCAACTATGTTGTTGAGGGCGGCAAGAACTTGGCAACAAAGGTTAAGAAGGTAGTGCCCAAGGTCAAGGCCCCTGTTGCGGCACCGGCAGTGCCGCCGGCTACCAAGGCACCTGTTGCTGCTCCGGCAGCCAAGTAAATAGTAATGACTGATGAAGGGCAATGTGCGGGCGCAGGTCCGCCTCTAACCCCTTAGTCAAAGACCGCAAATAAGGCGCAAGAACAAACTTGCGCCTTATTTCTTTTAGGGACACCAGGAACTGACCTCCACAGTTGCAATCCATACCTCAACAAGGTTACAAATAGAAAAAGGCTTGGCTAAGGAGAAGAGATGAGCCTTCGAAACCGCTTGATGCTTTTGAGCCTGGTCGTCCTGTCTGCCACAATGGCCTTGTGGGGATGGATCCAGTTAAGTGAGCTTAAAGACCTCTTATATAAAAAGGAGGAAAGATCCCTTTTGGGCATTGCCGAGACTGTAAGCACCTATTACCAGCATTTCCCGACCGGGCAGGGCCTTGCAGCACTAGATACGGCCCTCTCCGAACAGCTTCGGGAAGACCCTAACCTTGTAAGGATTGATCTTCTTTCTGTTGCAAACGGTATGGTTGAGTATCTATCCGGTGTCGGCAGGGCGCCGTTTGAATGGTCAGCGGATATTCTTGGGCCTATTCTGAAAAGGTCAGGCCCCACGTCTTTTCCTCTGTACCTTGACGGGATATCAGCCGTAGGGGTTGTCCACAGGGTGCCCCATACTGAACAGGGGACGGATCCGAGGGCGCAGGTCTGCGTCTGTGTGATTGCCTACACAAGAACCAACGACGAACTCATATCCGACGCGAAGTCACTTCTTGTCTATAGCAGCTCCGGCCTGTTGCTGTTAATCCTCATCATCCTTGCCCTTAGCTACGGGTGGTTGATAGGCTCTCCGTTAAAGTCCATTACCAGAGTAATTGATCAATTCCATACAGGCAACTACGGAAAAAGAATCGAGATCAAGCGAAGCGATGAGCTTGCCCATCTCGCGGGCCACTTCAACTCCATGGCCGATGAGATAGAGAAGGTGCTTGCAAGTAACGAGGAGCTAAACTGCAGGCAGGAGGAGAAGATAAGGGACGCAACCCAGAGGGTGGGGGAGCTTCAAAGGCAGGTATCTCAGCTTCAAAGGCTTTCAGCCATGGGCTTTCTTGCCGCAAACCTTGCGCACGACCTGGGAACGCCTCTTCATTCAATCGCGGGGATGGCCAACCTTCTCCTGGAGCGACAGGGTCTGCCTCACGAGGATAGAAGAAAGCTTGAATTGATAGTCCAGCAGGCCGAGCGGCTGAGCGACGTAATAAGGAATGTCAGAAGAGCCACCCGGCTGCCGGAGCCGCGCCCGGAATCCGTGACAATGAGTCAGCTCTTTGAGGAAACCCTTCCCCTTGTTGAGCCGCTCCTTCGCAATGCCGGAATCCGATTGAAGACGGAGATAGCTCAAGACTGTCCCCCTCTATTTGCTGACAGGCATAGGATGCAGACAGCTTTGCTCAATCTTATGCAAAATGCGATAGAGGCAATAAAGGGCGAGGGTGAAATCACGGTCGCGGCAGGCCCCTCGAAAGATCATGCATCTATTGTCATAGGCATAGATGACACTGGAGTGGGCATTTCCAACGAGGCACTTAACAGGGTGCGTGAGCCTTTCTTCAGCACCCACGGGGATGATCCATTAAGGGGTCTCGGGCTGGCCATAGTGCAGGATGTGGTCAAGGTCCACGGCGGAAGGATGGCAATTGAGAGCGATCCCGGAAAAGGCACTTCCGTAAAACTCTATTTCCCCGTTTCTGTTATTCCATCGGAGGCTTCTCTTGACAGCTCATAACGGGCTATCTTTGCTCTGAGGGTCTTTCTGTCTATTGCAAGGATCCGGGCCGCCTTGCTCTGATTCCAGGAGGTTGCTCTCAGGGCCTGGATTATTTGCTCCATCTCCGACCTTTCAAGGGGTGAGAGCAAAGGTCGAAATGTGTTTCGCGGCGGTCTGAATCTTTCAGGCAGATGTTCTGGAAGGATCAGCGCGAAGGGCGACAAAAGGATGGTTTGCTGGAGAACGTTTTCAAGTTCTCTCACATTCCCAGGCCAGTCATAGCCCATGAGCAGTTCCATCGTCTCATCGGATACGCGTACCTCCGGATGGTCTGCCTTTGTGAGGATATAATCAATCAACTGGGGCAGATCTTCTTTGTGTAATCTGAGTGGGGGCACCTTGAGCCTTACTACGAATCGGTAAAGCAGATCTGATCTGAATGTGCCCAGCTTCAACGCCTCGTCCGCGTTACGGTTGGTTGCCGCGACAACCCTTACCATGATACGTCGCGACTGATGACCACCCAGCCTCCTTACCTCTCCGTCCTGGAGAAACCGCAGGAGTTTTCCCTGCATGGTTAGAGACATCTCGGTAATCTCATCAAGAAAAATGGTTCCTCCTTCAGCAGATTCCAGGAGACCCTGGTGCGCTTGATCGGCTCCTGTGAACGCCCCCTTTTCATATCCGAAAAGCTCTGACTCAAGAAGCTGGTCTGGTATGGCACCGCAGTTGAAAGCCACAAAAGGATGGTCGGATCTGGCGCTGAGTCCGTGCAGGGATCGGGCCGTAAGTTCCTTGCCGGTTCCGCTTTCCCCTTCGATCAAAACGCTTGCCCAGGCCTCCGCCACCCTGGCGACCTGTTTGTAGAAGTCCACCATCCTGGCGGATGACCCAATAAGCTGAGGTTCCCGGTGTCCTCTATTTTCACTTCCTCTTTTCTGCCTGAGGTCCTTCATAGCCAGGACCTTTTT
>JBGSUA010000153.1:0-28617 GCA_041753575.1 Desulfatiglandaceae bacterium | reverse complement strand
TGGCGCGGATCACCCAGGGCCTGCCGGCCTCTTCGCTGGCAATGGCAATTACAAAGTGGGGGACCTTGCGGTATCCCAGAAATACATCGCTGACATACGAACCCCGCTTGAGCACTTCCTGGAACCATTCCTCTTTTCCATAGTCCCGGCCCACCAGTTTATAAGGACCCTGGTAGGCAACATGAATGCCATCCTCATTAAAAACCCCAAGATCCACGAACGCGTGAGATTCCTTCTGAAGATTTGCCAGCAACGACTGCATCTTCAAAGGATCAGCAAGAGTCTCAAAACTATATGATTGAATAACGAAATCCAGGTTTGCCCTTCGTTCCCGAAGATAGGCGTCTATCATCTCGCGATGGTCTTCCACGATCCGCTTCATGCTAGAAATGGTGTTGGTCTCAAGGGATGTGGTGAAGTAGTAGTATCCGATTCCCAGGACAATAACAAAAAGGGCAATGGGGACCGGTATCATGCTGATGAAGATCATTCTTTTGAGGCCGGTGTGTCTTTGCCGTTTGTCTTCCTCCATATCGCTTCCTCCTCAGATCTATTAGCATGGCAACCTCCGTGCCAAAGAGCCTTTCCCGGAGAAATTGGGATATCAATATGATTTTAATATTAAATTTAGTAATATTATGAAATGGGTACTGAAATAAACTTCAAAGAGATGTCAGTCTTCTTTACACCATGTAAAAAAGAGATTGATAAAGGTTAACTTGATGTGATTGCAGGTAAAATAAAAGCCACGGCATGAGGAGCGCTGGTTCCGGCAACCGGCCCTTCAGGGGGGAGAGTGCCATCTGCCTCAGCCGGCAAAAGCACGATGACCCACGGCTTATCCCTCCCGCCTTGCGGGCTTGCTCCAGGCTCTGAACTGGGGGCCTAGGCTTCCTCGGCCTTACGGTCTGACTTTGACGGAGACCTGGGAAGATCCGCCTCTTGCTTGACTCAGAAGGGGATGCGCGGCTATCATATTAATTGAGGCTCTTTTCCGGCCGTCTCGATAGCTGTATCAGGAAAATTGCTGAAATAAACCAGTCAGCTTGCACAAAGACTGCCAGAGGTAATAATGGAATGGGCTTTCAAAGAGATAGGTTTCAAGGACTAACTTCATGAGAAGCGGTAGAAGAGAACAGGTTCCGACGGTTGATTTCGACTTAAGACAGCTTGAGATCTTCATCAGGGTGGTGGAGCTGGGGAGTTTTTCCAAGGCATCGCAGGCGGTCTTTCTGGCCCAGGCATCCGTCAGCGAAAGGATCGCAACCTTGGAGGCGATGGTGGGCACTAGGCTCCTGGACAGACTGGGCCGCAAGGTGGTGCCCACAAAGGCAGGAGAACTTCTTTACAAACACGCTATGCTGCTCCTGGAGATGAAAGATACTGCCAGGTTAGAGATGCAGGGATTCCTGGGGCTTAAGGGCGGAGCTGTCCGCATGGGAGGGAGCACCATCCCGGGCGAGTATATTCTTCCGAGGGTATTGGGTGAGTTTCGAAGCAGGCACCCGTCCCTGCATGTCACCCTGGAGATAGCCGACACAAGCAGGATCGAGCAGAGGGTGGCTGAAGGAGAGCTTGAGATCGCCGTCATAGGTTCCAAGAGCACCGTGCGTCAGCTCCTGGTGCGAGAACTCTGGCAGGATGAACTGGTGGTCATTGTCCCAAAGGGCCACGCATTTTCGGCAAGAAAAGAGATAGAGGTTAACGATCTCCTTAAGGAGGCCTTCATAATGAGGGAGAATGGATCAGGAACCTTCAGGATCATAGACAATTATCTTCGGGGGGCAGGACTGAAGGGAACCGAGGATCTCAATGCCTGCGCGGTTCTGGGCTCCTCCACGGCAGTAAAGGAAGGCGTCAAGGGCGGGCTTGGCATCTCCATCCTCTCCATGAGGGCCGTTGAGACGGAGAAGAAGGCCGGCATAATCTCAACCCTTCGCATAAAAGGCATGCCCTTGTTCAGGAGCTTCTACCTTGTACGCGACAAGCGGAGGATAGCATCTCCGCCCTGTTCTGCCCTGTGGGACTTCCTCCTCTCTACCGCCCTGAAGGCAAACCGGGAAAGCCCTTGAATCCGTAGAAAGTAATCACCTTGTCGGCCTCCTTGACAAGGCCGTAGAGGTCATCCGTCCAACCGATGGGGCATGTGCCTGATCCCTCCAGACCGTGGGATTTGAGACAGACACCTCAGACATAGAAGTCGCCTTCATATTTGTTTATCTGACCCATGACGTCAAAGGCCGAGCCCTGGGAGCTCTTTTCGAAAAGGACACCCCTGCCCAGCATAAAGACGCTTACCTCGTCGCCATGTTGGACGCCAACATTGGCAAGTCTCATGGCGTTGTAAACGGTCTCACTTTCATCCGTTGAAATGATGAAAATGATCTTCATAGATTCCCCTCAAGACAGGCTGTGAGTTCATGTGTCGGAATGCTGCCTATCGTATTTTCCTTTTGTTTATGCTCTTATCATAGGAAAATCCTGTTTGCAATGGATCAAAGCGTGTCTTATCTGTCAGATCAAGGAAGGGCGAACGATATGGTTGAGAAAAAGTCAAAACGACTCACGGAAACGGTCAAGGGCGCAGGTTGAGCCTCGAAGCTCGCTCCGGGGGACCTGGACAAAGCATTGTGCGGTATTGAGTTTCCAACGGATCCGAACCTGATCGTGGGGCTTGACAAGGCGGATGACGCAGGGGTTTACAAAATATCAGATGACTTGGCACTAATTCAGACCGTTGATTTCTTCACACCCATCGTGGACGACCCTTACTGCTTTGGTCAGATAGCCGCCGCAAACGCCTTGAGCGATATATACGCGATGGGAGGGGTACCAAAGACCGCCATGAACTTGGTGGCCTTTCCGTCCAAGGATATGGACATATCGGTTTTAAGGAGCATCATAGAGGGCGGGCTCGACAAGATGAGGGAGGCCAGGGTCGTGCTCGTGGGAGGCCATTCCGTAGAAGACAGCGAACTCAAATACGGCCTTTCCGTTACCGGATTCATACATCCCGCAAAGGTGCTGGTTAAGAGAAACATCCGCCCCGGCGACCGGCTCGTCCTGACGAAGCCCCTGGGGACAGGGATAATAAACACGGCCATCAAAGGCGGACTGGCCTCGCCCGAAGCGATTGAAAGGGCGGTTCGTTCCATGGCAGAGCTTAATAAAACAGCGGCGGAAGTGATGGAGCGATATCCGGTCAATGCCTGCACGGACATCACAGGGTTCGGATTCCTGGGTCATCTGGCAGAGATGGTCCAGGGCTCAGGTTACGGGGTGCGCGTATATTCAAGCATGGTGCCGGTCCTTCCCGAAACCACGTCCCTTGCCTCCATGGGACTTGTGCCGGCAGGGGCATACAACAACAAGAAGTTCCGGATCAACATGGTGGAGGTTAGGCCTGGAGTTGAGCCAGTGTTAATTGATGTGCTCTTCGATCCCCAGACATCAGGGGGCCTCCTCATCTCTGTGCCGGAGGGCTATGCTTCGGGCCTTGTTGATTCTTTGAGGGACGCGGGCATAGAAGATGCGGCGGTTGTGGGAGAGGTCCTGGAGGGCTCAATCGAAAAGATTATAGTGGAATGAGGAAGAGAAGACATGGGAGAGAATATGGTTAAGGAGCTTGACTGCAGAGGGCTTGCTTGCCCGGGACCTGTACTTAAGACTAAGACCCTCATAGAAGAGGAGGCCCCTGCGGAGCTTAAGGTTATAGTGGACAACGAGGCAGCGGTTCAAAACGTATCCCGCTTTCTGGGAAGCCGTCAGTACAGGGTGTCGGTGATGCCGGGACCTGATGGAACATGCTTGAATGGCGTAAATGAGGGCGAAACAGGCGGCAAGGGATGCGAGGTCGCATCAGAGTCTCAGCCTTCAAGGAAGATCCTCGTGCTTGTGTCAAACGACCGCATGGGTCACGGTGACGACGTACTCGGGAGAAAACTGCTTATGAGTTTCCTCTCAACCCTCAAGGAGATGGGCCAGGAACTGTGGCGTCTGGTTTTTATAAACAACGGCGTGACCCTTGCGGTCGAGGGCTCCGAGGCCCTGGGGGTGCTTACGGGGCTCGAAAAGGAGTCAACAATCCTTGTGTGCGGGACGTGTCTTACTCATTTCGGCCTCCTGGAGAAAAAACAGGTGGGACAGACAACCAATATGCTGGACATCGTAACCGCCATGCAGCTCGCGGACAAGGTAATAACCGTTTAGTCTTGCTGGTGGGCCTTCTCTAAAAGGTATCATTTGCAGGGCGGTTCATTGTCGAAATGCCCTTAACCTGCGAGGGAGGGCTTGATCCCCCGAATAAAGCGATTGGTAAGACTCAGATAGATAGACTTTAGGGCTGCAGGAATGTGTCATACGCAATGACTAACAGCCTTCAGCGGCTAACCACCTGAATAGTAACAGCGATTGCAAACAGGCTCAGCTTAATATTGCCGTAATCTTTTCCGCGAGCCCCACTAGATGAAAAGGCTTCTGAAGAAATCCTCTGCAGCCCATCTCAAACATCCGCAAGACCTGAGAGTCCATGTCGCAGCCGCTCGCGATAAGCACCTCAACATCAGGATTAAGCTTTTTCAGCTTCCTGAAGACTTCCTCTCCTCCCATATCGGGCATGATCATGTCCAGCACCACAAGGGAAATTCCCGCGGCCTTCTCTTTGTAAAGCCTTAAGGCATCCAGCCCGCTTGTGGCTGTCTGCACATGATAGCCAAGAGAAGCAAGCATCTCTGAGACCACCTCCAGGACCACCATCTCATCGTCCACCAAAAGGATGGTACCCTTGGGAACCATACCCTCTGATACGGAGCCTCCCCCAGCCTTAGCCGCCAGAGATCCTCTAACTAATTTCCTCGCGCCCTTTCCGGGGCGGCTATCCCGGGAAGCATCCTTACTCACGCGCGTCAGCCGCGGGAAAGCCGACAATAAAGGCTGAGCCCCCGGAACCTCCGTTTTCAACCCTTATAAAGCCTTCCACCGCCCTTACGATTCCATAGACCCGGGACAGGCCCAATCCATCTGCCTCCCCCTTTTCCTTTGTTGTGAAGAAGGGCTCAAAAATCCTGGATCGGACAGAGGCATCAATGCCCATGCCGCTATCCCTAACTGCAATACAGACCCATTTGGCCGCATGCCCGTCCTCTTCAGGACAATGACGACACTCTTCCAGATTTGATGTCTTGATGGTCAGGCGGCCTCCATCCTTCATGGCTTCGCAAGCGTTTTTCGTAAGGTTGGTGATTACCTCTTCTATGCTTCCATGGTCTCCCATGCAACCAAAAAGCGATGGATTGAGATCTAGTTCAAGCGTGATTCCGGGAGAAAGAAGTCCTCTTATATTAGGCTCGATCCTCGTCAATAGGTAGTTCAGATCAACAGGCACAGGTTTGAATGCTTTTTTATCATTCAGGACGGACAGTTGAGATGCAAGAGATGAGGCCTTCTTCGCTCCCGCGATTATAGCGGACACATATTTGGCGTAAGCGCCCTCTTTTCCTCCGAGCATCTGAATTATGTCGGCGTTGCCTTTGATAATGGTTACGATATTGTTAATATCGTGACAGACCCTCCTTGCAAGTCTTCCAAGGGCCTCCATTTTTTCTTTCAGTATGACCTGCTCATCAATACTGCAGGGCTGATTATCGGGTTCGTTCACACCCTTCCTCCGCTTTTAACCGGCCGCATAAACATAGAGATAACTACCTATCTGCCACCAGAAAACTATTCCCTTTGGAGGTTTCCTGTCAAGGCCCTGATTATTCTGAAAGCCCTTTCTCCCCGAGCTCGCTTATCTCCCGGCTGCTCAAGACCCTGTCAATATCAAGCAGGATCTTAACCCCCTTGCCAATCTTGGCCATCCCCAGAATATAATCAGTATTTACGCTTGTCCCGAAGGAAGGTGTTTGTTCAATGTCTTCAGATTTGATACTCAGAACCTCAGAGACGGAATCAACCACTATGCCCATCGTGAAGGTGCCGCCCTTGCCTTCTATTTCTACAACGATTATACAAGTCCTGTCGTTGTATTTTATATTGTCCATCCCGAAACGGAGCCTGAGGTCCATGACCGGGATCACCTTCCCCCTTAGATTTATTACACCCTTTATAAAATCGGGGGTCCCTGGAACGGTCGTTATCGGCATCATGCCGATTATCTCTTTTATCTTTAATATTCCTATGCCGTATTCCTCAGCCGCCAGTGTGAAGGTAAGATATTTTGCCTCCTTACCTCCCATCTGACGTATAGCCTGATTGATTGTCTTTGTTGCCTCCTGCATAATCTGAATCTCCCTTCTCAAACCTTATTTGCAAGGTCTCGACCTATTAATCTCAAACCGTCTCAGCCCGACGTGGCATATCCCGAGAAATCACACAGGAGCACCCCCACCTATCAGATAACCTGTATCGTAAGCAATTGCAGGGGGACTCCCGAAAGCTTTTTCGGCTCCAAGCCTTCCTGCTATGTCAAAAATCTTTGAGCTCTCTCTCTGAAGTCAAAAGCCTCTCCGGCGTGACCTCAACACCGCCTCCGGTTCTCTTTCTCAGGGCCATTATTTCCCTAGGCTCCACCCTCTTGTCCTTTCTTCTGGCGGTTTTTGTTCTTCCCCTTGCACACCGACCGTTGCGCCCACAACCTGAGCCAAATCCATGACCATACTCTTCATCTGAGCAGCCTGGGCATTCATCTGTTCCGAGGCGCCGGCAGATTCCTCTGCATTTGCCGCAACCTGCTGCACTACCTTATCCATGTCAGTCACGGCCTTGTTGACTTCCTCTATGCCCTGCGCCTGCTCACTGCTTGCCGCAGCGATCTCCTCCACCAGGGATCCAACCTTAGATACTATGTCCATGTTGATCTTGAAGGCCCCTGCCGTGTTGGAGGCAATCTTGCTTCCGGCCTCAACGGCCTTGATGGTGTTTTCAATAAGGTTTGACGTGTTCTTGGCAGCCTCAGCCGCCCTGATAGCGAGGTTTCTAACCTCATCGGCGACCACCGCGAATCCGGCGCCCGCCTCTCCCGCGCGCGCAGCCTCTACAGCGGCATTAAGGGCAAGCAGATTTGTCTGAAAAGCTATCTCATCAATGGTCTTGATGATCTTTCCAGTCTCATTGCTTGACTGTTTAATCTCTCCTATGGCCCCTTCCATTTCTTTCATGTGTTTATCAACTGTTACAACGATTTTTTTGGCCTTATCCATCCGTCCCTTTGCCTCGCCGGCATTGTTGACATTCTGGCGCGTCATGCTTGCCATCTCCTCAAGAGAGGATGATGTCTCCTCAAGGGATGCGGCCTGCTGCGAGGAGCCTTCAGCAAGGCTCTGACTTGTTGAGGAAACCTGGGTTGAAGCATCCGAGACCGCCTCCGATGCCGATCTCAGGCCTTCCATGATTAGCTTTAGAGGTCTGGTTATGTATATCCGGTTATGAAGAGGGCTACCGCTATGATCGCGCAGATGCCTACCAGAGCCACTATTGCCATAATCCACGTCAAGGCCTGTGCACAGGAGCAAAGGCCTCAGAGACATCAACCTGAGCCACAATGGCCCATAAGGCCCCTCCAACTTTGACGGGGCTGTAAGCTCACAGCACCTTCGAGCCCCTGTAGTCCTTCATTATTTCAGTGCCGCTCTCGCCGGCCAGGGCTCTTCTTGAGCCCACGCTATCAACCTTCCCCTTGGAAGGCTCCTTTAACGACGTAGCGACTGTGTGATAAGTCTTGTCGAGAATCGAATCCGATCTCATCAATCCATCTTTACCGACAAGATATGTATCTCCGGTTCTCCCAAGTCCTTCCCTATCCATCATAACTCTGTTTATGTCGGAAAGGCCTGTTTGAAGACCGACAACAAGTTCAAGTTGTTCACCGAAGATTATAGGCGAGACAAAGAAGGCGGCGGGTTCATTTTTGGCAGGGGGATACAGTTCAAAATCGGATAGAACACCTTTTTTGGTCTTGATCGCCTCCCTTTACCGCCTTTCCCAGCACTGTGGAACTGTAAGGTCCCCCAAGAACGTCAGTCCCGTGATCAGCCTCCTTCTTCACGCTATAAAATACCCTGCCCTTGGGATGGATCAATAACAGATCCTCGTAGCCGTAAGCCTTGGCGTATTCCGTAAGATAATCTCCCTATTTGCCCTCAACGGAAGGCACTATGGCCTCCTCAAGGGCCATCTTGGTCACAAGTACCCACTGAAGAACGCCTATGTTGATAGGATCAAAGATAACAAGGGTCATATTTCCGCTTTCATCCGTTCTCACATCACTGCCCGAGGCCCCTGAGAAGATGCCCTCAGTGAGATGTGATATGCCGTCAGCCGACTGTCCCAGAACATACTTGCCTTCACCCAACGTCTTGAGATCGCTTCTAAAAATAACCCGATCTTGATTTTTTACTACGAGGAAGCTCTCTCCGCTCTTTCCCATCCCCTCTCTCTGGCTCATTATCCCATTAATCCCCTTGGGACTCAGCCTGAGGACAGCCACCCCCCACGTTTTCCTTTTCCCCTCGCATATTTTCTCTATAGAGAGGCACGCCTAGGAAAGCGGATTGCGCCCCACCAGAGAAGTCGTAGGCAGCAAAATCGCTGATGACCAGCCCCTTGGAGGCACCCTTAAAACATTCCGCCAAAGGCGTATCCTTTAGAGAGCCCGTCAGGACGTTTTCCCCTTGGTCAGATCCCTTTAACACGGAGAAGACAACAAACCCATCGTTGTTTATGAGGTAAAGATCTTCAAATCCGTACTGGGTCTGGAAATGCTTCATTGAATCGTCATATTTTAGGGCGGCAAGAGAATAATAGGTTCCTCCCACCTTCCCATCATCGGCGCGCATGCCTGAATCAAATTTTACCACCGCTTCCGCGACCAGTGCGTCTTTTGAAAGCACCTCCGCGTTCCTTTGCCCTTCGCTGAAGAAGGTCTCTACCTGGGCTCGTTTGATTCTCTGGGCGACAGTCATCTTCTCTATCGCAGCCTTACGCAGGATTGCTACAGTCTCCGTGATGGCCTCCATATTCTTCGCGCCTTCCTGGAAAAGGCTCTCGATCTGCGCCTTCCTCATAGCGGCCGCGCCCCGAAGCGCATCAAAGGCCTGACTGGCAAGGGCATCAGATGCGTTCTTAAGCGATATACCCCCTACTACAAGCAAGGGGAATACCGCCCACGCAGAGAAATGCGACGATAAGTTTGGCCCCCAATCTCATGTTTCTGAACATTTTGTCACCCCCGATAGCAAACGGATGTTCATTAATTACGGGCAAAAAAATACATCTAAGCCTGTCCAAGCGCTTCTTTCAGGCAGGCCCCAAGATCACCCAGGGAAAAAGGCTTTTTCAGCACACGGCATCCGAGCCTTGTCATTACAATGGCCTCTATGCCGTTTCTATATCCGCTGGAAAGCACAATAGGCACCTTAGGATCAATGGATCTTATTCTGTCTGCGGTTTCTATCCCGTCCATGCCTTCCATCATCAGATCAACCAGTACCAGATCAAGGCGGTCATGTTCCAGTTCAAAAATCTCCACCGCCTCCCTTCCGCTCCCAACTTCCCGGACCTCATAGCCAAGCCTTCTTATCATGCCGGCCCCAACCTCTCTGAGCATATCTTCATCTTCCACAAGGAGTATTGTCTTACCCCTTTTAGAACCTTCGGTACCTGCTCCACTCCCCTGCTGAAAGAGGCCTTCCCAGGCAGGGAAAACCAGGGAAAAAGATGCGACTCCCTCACTTAAGCCGGCACCTTCGACTATAAATCCCTTAATATACTCAGTCGCTTTCCTTGCGCCCTCGATGACGCTTTCTGCAAAGGAAACTCCTGAAAGCAAAGCACCCACATGCCTGTATTTCAGGGCAGTATCAATTTTTCCATTTGAGGCAAAATTTGCCGTCATAATTTTGATCACGCTTCCGTGGGGAATGAGGCGGGCGATATCAATCAAAACAACTAGGAAGACCTTGAGGGCCGCAACCGAATCCGCGCAAACCGGCCGCAGATTCACGCCTGGCGTAAAATCAATCTTTATCCCCTTGCCGGCCCTGTCCAGGATTCGAATGCATTTTCTGACAACTTCATCAATATCGGCAGGGACATTTTCACAAAGGCTTGCATCCTTTCTAAAGCATCTCTGGAGCTGAGATATCAGGGCTGATGCCCTGTCCACATACTCTTCTATACCTTTCAGATGTCTCGCAAGCGGACTGTCCTTTTCGAGATCACCACTAATCAATTCGGCCCGCCCGCCTATGCCCATAAGGGCATTGTTTATCTCGTGGATTATTGATCGGCTGATGAGAACCAACGCTTCATCGAAAAGATGAGATTCACTCATTTTCTTTCTTTCGATCCTCCCATCACCTACTTCTTTTACTATATCAAGGTGTTTATTAGGTATGCCTCAAAAAATCAAGATTTTTGAGCCATAACGACCTGTAATATACTGCCCTCATCCATACTTTGTCCTAGGTCTCAGGGCCTTCAAAAGCGTCCATGAACCTCCGGTCAAGGCTCCTCAAAGCCATGCGCTCGACCTCTACGACATAACGCACAATCCTTTCGCGCGCATGCTCTTCAATATCAGCGAATTGAGCGCCGCAGTAGTGTCTGAAACGGCCGTTCTGAGATACTATCTCGTGGCTGAGCGGCTTCATAAGATAAACCATGACTCCTTTAGAGATGGTTGGAAGATCGGGCAGGTCAAAGCTCACATCAGTCATGAAGGTTCCGGGGCTTAACTTAACCCCCTCAGGTCTCACATAGAATCCGACACCGCCTCCGCTGATGTTTGCTACGAGCCCTGTTATATGATCCTTATCGGACTTAAAGCTGATATGCACCCTTACGGGCGGCTCTATCCTGAGGTATTCTCTGCGCTGGTTTCTGCGTACAACCGAAGGCATGGTGAGCCGAAAGGCGGGAAGCCCATCCAAAACAGTACCCGCAATAAACCTCGCACTGAATTCATAGGGCATTCTTGCCTCTTTGTAACCCTTCTCTCTGATTAAAAAAGAGCCTGTTACAATAGGAGCGTGTTTTATAAGTTCGCTTCCCTCTTTCGGTATAAGGCTGTCCACTACTACGTAGGATTGTGAGCCCTCAGATCCCACACCCAGTAACACGGAGGAATAGATTTGTCCTCTGCCGCTAAGCTTGATCTCTAAAACAGACCTTTCACGTTCAGCCTCCTTAAGGATTCTGACGATCTGCGAGCGTTTGCTGACAGCCTCAAGACCTCTGGAATCAATGCCGTCATCAGCATCTGTTTTTCTTCTGAAAAGGAACACCTGGAAAAACTCCCTCTGAGTATTCAGGGGGCTAAACAAATCAGTGTGCGGCCGACCAAAATTTAGCAACGAAAAGGAGACATGGCCCCGACACCGACTTCACCAAGCTGGATGGCATGCTCCTGGACTTAAAATGCATGGCCCTGCACCCGTGTGGAAACTGCCTTTCCCATGTAACGTAATAGTGACGGCATCTGTGACAGTCTATGATTGAATCCTTTTTGCCATCCAGGCTCCCGGTCCCCTTCACGGGAGCCTACCTCACCCTGTCATAAGGGTACCAATCGCCGCTTCTTAGTCTATCAACCTTTAGCACTGCGATCTCGTTTGAATGTGTTGTAAAAACTATCTTTCTCCCTTTACTGCCGCCGCAGTCCTCAGACACTATCGGGATCTTTTCCCTCCTGAGAATTCTTCTTGCCACAAGGAGGTTTTCTCTTCCAATATCCTTAGGGGAGACATCAGGATTGTGGGCTCCACCCATAATCTGCGCCTCCAGGTGCCCGGGCTTAGCCCCATCGTTCAACATCATGCGTATGAGGGTGAGGGTCGCGGCATTGCCGTAAAGAGCGGTAGCCTCGCTCTTGCTTTTTGCCGAGGGATAGAGGAAATGATTCATACCTGCAAAATGCCTCTTCCTGTCAAAGATGCATACTGCTACGCTTGATCCCACGACTGTGGAAATAACGGCAGGCTCCCTGGCCATGAAAATATAGCCTGGCTGAAGGAAATAGCTTATAAGCGCCGGGCTGTTGGTCTGGCTCACCTTTCTTCGCTTCCTGTGCCGTCAATTATTATGCCCATGGATTTCAACATCTCCCAGGCCCTTGAACGGTCTTTTTCAGATGAATCAGAAGAGCTGAAAACCACAATAGCCCTTATAAGTTCATCAGTCATCCCGTTTTTCTTGAGATCAAGTATGTCGCCAATGGTGGAGGCCTTTATTGACCTGATTGCCCTGCCGTATTGAGCGGGTTCGCGATCTTTGAGAAAGGAGCCCTCCTTGACGATGACATTTATGGTATCATCTGAAAGCCCAGCCTTTTTCATGGAGACTATCTCATCCACCGTGAAGGCGCACGTTTCAATTGTCTTTTCCCTTATTATGCTCCGAAGCAGCTCTTCGCCCACACCCGCGTGTTTAAGTGCTATCACATCCTGATCGGAAAGACAAAATGCAGGGACACAGAGAGAGAAAAAAAGAAAAAGTGTCAGGATCATGCGGGGAATGAGCATCATTATACATCCCTTAAATGAAATCAAGAAGGCTTTGACTCATTATCCTTGCCGCAGTCTCAAGTGAGGCCTTATAAGTTGCCTCTTCCGCAGCCAGGCGTGTCATCGCCTCAACCACATCCACGTCTTCCACATTGGAGAGAAGTTCCTGTGTATTGAGTTTAAAATCCGAATAGATCTTCTCCATAGTCTCCATTCTATTAAGCCCGGCCCCGACGCGAGCCCTGGAGCTCAACACCTGTGAGAGGGCTTCGTCCAGGGGTTCGATCTGTGCCTGAATAGCCTCTGTGTCATTGCTGCGCAAGCCCTGGATAAGACCCTCCGCAATGAGAAAGATATCAACTCCTCCCCCGTCCCCCTTGAAGAGTGTATCTCCTGGGAGATTCACCGTAACACCGATCTCATCTCCCACATTGACCGCTATCTCACCTTTGTCCCCGTAATATGTTCCGGTTGTGTCAAAAGGAGCGGTCTGAGTCTGATAGCCTGAGAAGATATAACTGCCCTTATACTGTGTATTGGCGAGCCTTACGATCTCCTCTCTTATGGCTGATACCTCCTCGGCCACGGCTGACCGTGTCTGGGCGTTCGCAGTCTCGGAGGATTGATAGACCGCTAATTCCTTGAGCCTCACAACGAGGCTGTTAAGGTTGTCGAGGGCTGATTCCGTCATCTGGAGACGGGCGGTTCCGTCGTCAATATTTCTCGTGTGCTGATCCACCGTGGAGATAATATGCTTGTAATCAGATGCCTTGGCTGTGCCCAGAGGATCATCGGAGGGTCTCGTTATCCTCTTTCCCGATGAAACGCTTGACTGCGTCTTCATCATCTGTTCGATATTGGCGGAAAGATTCCTCGCCATAACATCATTCATAAGTTTGTTGGTAACACGCATAACCAGCCTCTTTCTCTCATAATAGGAAAAGACCCGGAGATCGGAGCGCCAGAGATCAGAGATCGGAAAAAGAGCACGACCATTCCGCGATCAAGAGCTCCGCCACCAGGCCTCATGGAACCTCGCGATTACGCTACTGCACCATCGCTAGAATTGTCTGCAGAAGCTCATCCGTGCTCTTTACCAGTTTGGCCGCCGCCTCGTATGCCCGCTGATATTCAACCAGCGAGATCATCTCTTCATCAATAGAAACCCCTGAGATGGATTCGCGATATTCCTCCAGATGATCCTTGACCTGGGTTTCATGGTTGAAATAATTGCCTACCTGTAGGGTGTTATTTCCCACCTCAGCGAGGAGTCCGCCGAAATAACGCTCAAAGGTCGCTGTTCCCTCATTAAAAACATTCTTGTTCCTGAGATTTCCAATGGCTATAGCGGCCCTGTTGTCGCCCGGGACTCCATCGGAGGCCTGAGCGGCTGCAATCAAGCCCACATCGGATGCTATTTGACTGTTTACCTGGATTGTGGAGGCAGATGAACCGGTAAAAAAATCGGTCCCCGTGGTGGGAAGGCCAGTCGCCGGATCATTTGAAAGACCGTAACCGGCCGAATGAATCTGGTTGACTTCAGCAATTATCTTGGCCGCAAGCTCATTCATTTTGTCCAGATAATCCGCCAGAACAGCGTCTCTCGCCTCCAGCCATCCTTTTAGCTTGCCTCCGTCTATCTGGTTGGCTATATCCTCCAGCGTCCCGCTTTTCCCCTCCCATTTGACGGTGACCGTCCCGTCTTCACTCCCTCCTGCAATAAGGCGCCAGGATTTATCCTGACTCACCAGGGGTCTCCCGCCGGCAATCTGCACCATGACCTTGCCGTCGCTCTCCTCGAAGAAATTTATGTCAATCATCCCGGAGAGATCCCTGAGGAGAGCGTCCCTCTTGTCTCTCAGGTCATTGGCGTTGTTTCCCCCAGCCTCGCCCTTTACGATGAGCACATTTAGGGCGGCGATTTCCTCTGCCTTTCCGTTTATGTCATCCACCGCGCCACTGATACTCGTGCTCAGATCATATCTCCTTATCTGTTCAATCTGATTGCTCGTATTGCGCAAGTGATAGGTGAGTTGCTGGCCCTTGGCCAGAACCATCAAGCGTTCGGGCTGGCCGGTCGGGTTATTGGCCAGATCTTCCCACGCGTTCCAGAATTCAACCATGCTCTGGCTCAGCATACCGTCTGAGAAGATCATCTCGGTCTTTTCGAGCACCTCCTTTTGGGCTTCCCACCGCCCAAGAGCCTGACCGCTCTTGGCAAATTGCCCGATAAGGAACTGATCGTGGACCCTTTTTATGGAAACCCCCCTTACTCCGAGGCCCAACTGCCCGGGAGTGCTCCACTCCGGGTCACTTGTCTCAAGGGCCAGGGTCTGTCTTGAAAAACCGGGCGTATTTACGTTGGCGATATTGTGCCCTGTGATGGCTACTCCCATCTGATGGGTCAACAGGGCTTGTTTAGCTATGTGAAGGGTGGTATAGATGCCCGACACGGGAATTCATCCCCTTTCTCTTAAAGAATTAATTAGTACCTGCGCAATCTGCTCGAGCGGCGCGACCTTTTCTGCCCCTCCAAGCTTTATGGCCTCTTTGGGCATACCAAAAACCACGCAGCTCTCCTCATCCTGAGCCACTGTAAAGGCCCCGCTTTCCCTAAGCGCCAGGAGCCCTTTCGCTCCGTCGGCGCCCATGCCCGTGAGAAGGGCTGCCACGGCATTTTTTTCCGCGGATTTGGCAACAGAGAGGAACAATACATCCACACTCGGTCTCTGATAGTGCACCCTGGGGCCATCCTTAATCCTTACAAGATATGTGCCACCGCTTCTTTCAAGGAGCATGTGCTTGTTTCCGGGGGCGATAAGAGCCAGACCCGGCAGCACATGATCACCGTCCTTGGCCTCCCTTACTTCCATTGGAACTACCTCGTTCAACCGTGAAGCAAATGCGCTGGTGAAATGCTCAGGCATGTGCTGAACGATCACTGTGCCGGGAGCTGTGGAAGGAAGCCCCCTGAGTACCACCTCAATAGCCTTTGTCCCGCCGGTAGATGCGCCTATGGCAATGATTTTGTGGGTCGTCTGGAGGGATATCGTGGAGGAGGGCGCCGCTATTACCTCCGACTGGGAGACCCTTTTCACATTTGCGTTTGCCGCAGCGCGAATACCCCTCACCAGTTCCATCGCTATACCGGAAGTCCCATAGGCCGAACCCGGCTTGCAGAGCACCTGTACCGCTCCGAGATCCAAGGCCTTCAAGGCGTTTTGGCTGTTCCTGGGCGTCAGAGAGCTGAGCACCACCACAGGAAGAGGGTAGAATTTCATGAGTTTTGCGAGGAAAGAGAGTCCATCCATCCTCGGCATCTCAAGATCAAGAGTTATGACATCCGGCCGGAGCTTGACGATTTTGTCGCGCGCCATGTACGGATCAACGGCCGTTCCCACAATCTCTATGTCCGGATAACGGGCCAGCTCCTCTGAAAGCACCTTGCGCACTACGGCTGAATCATCAACTATCAGAACTCTTATCACAACCCACTCCCCAAACCGAAAAGCCTTTCCTCGACGGCTTCCTAAAAAGGCCATCCACCGTGTTGTCTGTCCCTTCGGTGCATGCGGTGAGGCTCTGAACTCCTCTTCACAACCGCGTGGTTTAAAGCTCGTCGTCCAATCTTAGCTTGACGGTGCAGTTTCCCTGATCAAGCTCCAGGTAGGCCCTCACCTCAAAATCGCTGTCAGACAGTTCGAATGACTCATTTTTCACTGCGGCAACATCCGGGACGCCAATATCGAATATAGCGGATTCCTCGGCAAGCGATGGCAGTACACTGCCGCAAATCACATTGGCGGTTTCTCCCAGGGCGTCATACTGCTGTTCAAGAGAAGGCGTCTCACCATCCAGCCCCAGCATATTGCCGGCAAGTTCAGGAAGCGCCGAGGTTGGGAGCTCAATAGAAAGTGATCCGCAAAGCCTGCCCTTGAATGAAACAGTGGCCTTTACAGCATCATCCATTCCCCCTCTTTCCGGCATCTCAACCGGATAAGAGAAAATAAACGCCAGCCTCTCAAGGCTGGATACCGCTCCCTCAATCAATCTACCTTTTATCTCGTCCCTCTCCATTATCCTCTATCCCCAGTATCTTAACTATCGTGTTTCTTATAAGTTCCGGCGAAAAAGGCTTCTTGATGAAGCTGGCTCCCTTGCTCATCAGTCTCTCGATTCGCGCCTGGCTGGCTTCGGTGGATACGACAAGTATGGGGATCGTCTTTAGCTCGGGGTCTTCCATAATCCTGTTTATCATCTCCTCCCCGTTCATAACCGGCATATTTATGTCAGCCACAACCAGATCCACCCATTTATCCTTAAGAAGACCGAGGGCCTCCTTTCCATTACCCGCCTGACTGATCTCTCCCAGCGCAAGGCCGCTCATATTCATAGTCTTGATAATCATGGACCTCATGACACTGCTGTCATCAACAACAAGAATATTTATTGCCATATCCAAAACCCCTTGGAAGTCCCTTAATAGGATTATCAATCAAGAAAGCTGAGCCAGATCATTAGCCCATTGCAGCGCCCTGCTGGCTACCCTCTCCAACGCCGGCACGCTAACTCCCAGCCTCTTGGTGGCGGAAGGAGAAGGCTTATGTCTGAGGCCCTCCCTAGCGATGCCTATCCCCATCATCGAGCAGAGAACATTAGCCACATGAACCGTATCAACCATGACATCTGTCTCCGTTGACTTGTCGGGGTCGGAGTGCCATCTGACCGCCCTGACTATTGACTGAGGAAGTGACCATCTCTCCAGGATTCTGGCACCTATCTCCGCATGGTCGGTCCCCAGCACGAGCATCTCGGCCTCTTCGAAGGCAAGGCCTGTGGCTGCAGCCTCTTCTATCTTTACGAGCTCCTCCTTTACGAAGGCGCCCAATACCAGTTTCCCCAGATCGTGGAGAAGGGCGGCGGTAAATATCTCATCGCCTGCCTTAAGCTTTAGTTCGTCCACAAGCCCCTCCGCTGCAACTGAAACGGCAATCGAGTGCCTCCACAGATCCCCGGGAGGAATGTCATAGCCCGGGACCTCCCGATTCATCATCGCTGTCACGCACGATGCCAGCACAAGCTGAGAGAGTCTTCTCCAGCCCAGCAACACAAGGGCCTGCTTTATGGAACCCACCTTCGATGAAAGGCCAAAGTAGGCGGAATTGCTCAGTCTGAGGATATTAGCCGTAAGAGAGGGGTCTTGCCTCAGGGCGTTTTCGACCTGGGCGGGATTGAAGTCAGGGTCCTCAAGAAGGCTGAGCACCTTAGCGGCGGCACTGGACATGGCCGGGAAGGATTCAATTCTTTTTATTATATCGTCGGCTATAGCTCCCATCATAGCGCCCTCTTCTGTCCGTTACTGCTTATGATTATTTCCCCGCTCGTGACACTAAAGTGAAGGGTCCTGCTCAGTGAGCCGCCTATGTCTTCTGCCTTGAGGAGCACCCCGTTTTTCCATAGAAGTTTCTTAAGGATGACATAGTTGCGCTCTCCTATCTTAAACATCTGGTCCTTGCCCATAGGATTTGCGCATCCGGCAGCCTTTACCAGCATTCTGCCTTTCTGGCCTCCCATCTCGTAGAGCCTCAGGAATAATTCAGGTACACCCGTGTCAACGAACATGAAGGGGTTGCTTTTAGCCTTCTCCGGATTGATACTGGAAATAGGAAGCATGGCGTGAAGTAATCCTCCCACCTTAGCGACCGGATCATGTACTACAAGGCCGAGGCAGCTTCCCAGGGCGTATGTAACCAGTTCATCTCCCTCCCTGCCGAGCTTTAGGTCTCCTACTTCAACCAGGTACCTCATACTTATATTACCTCAGCCGCCTTCCCTATTTCCTGTAAATCGCAGGTCTTACGTGTCGAAACGGGTGTGACACCCCTGAGAGGCCTTCTGAGTGCCCTACAAAAAGATACCCCCCGGGCGTCAGAAGTTCCCAGAAGCGGTTGACCAACTTTTCCTGAGTAACCCTGTCAAAATATATCATCACGTTACGGCAAAAAATAATGTCAAATGGCCCCTTCATCGGCCAGGGCTCCATGAGATTGAGCCTCGCAAAGGCAATAAGCGAACGCACGGACTCAAGGGCCTGATAGCAGATCGCGCCCCCCATCCTGACCCTCAAGAAATTCCTTCCCAGGTATGACTGGGGCACATCTCCTACGGCATCAGCCGTATAGATTCCCTTTCGGGCCTTCTCTATCATACGGGATGATATGTCCGTGGCAAGTATCCTCACATCCCGCCTTTCTATATCCATGAGGGAGTCTTTCAGAACCATCGCCATCGTATAGGGCTCTTCTCCGGAAGAGCAGGCGGCGCTCCAAAACCTTACTCTATTATCTCGGATCTGTGGCAGGATCTCTGTCTGGAGAAAGGAAAAATGATCATCCTCTCTAAAAAATCCCGTTTTGTTGGTCGTTATGACATCTACCAAGTGAGGGATTTCCAGCTTGGCGTCTTTGCTTTCCAGCAGTGCCAGATAATCGCTGAAATTACTTACTCCAAGCGCCCTGAGCCGCTTCAGGAGCCTCGACCTGACAAGGGCCTCCTTCCCTTCCTTGAGATTGATCCCGCAGATTTCGTAGATCAATCTGCTTATCTTATGAAACTGCAGGTCAGTTAAGTCCGTCAGGATCATGGGGCTCTTGACCGCCAGCAAGCCGCACAATGCCGGCCACATCCAGAATCAGACCCACGCTCCCGCTCGGCATAATAGCCCCTCCGGAGATTCCGGGAACGTTCCTCAAGGCGTCTCCTAGACTCTTTATCACTATCTGTTGCCTCCCGACCAATTCATCAATAAGAAGACCCACCCTGACGGTATCCTCCTCGATGACGACCACAAGCGCTTCCGCCGGATCCACCACCCCGTCTCTTATGCTGAAAATATCAGCGAGACGGAAAAGAGGCAAAAGTTCATCGTTTAACGAAACCATCTCCCCTCGATTGGCCACTGTGAAGAAATCCTCTCTGGATGGCTTCACGGCCCTTACAATGGAGCCGGTAGGAATCACATATTTCTCCGATCCGACCCTGACGACCATCCCATCAATTATGGCCAGAGTCAGAGGAAGGCTTACCCTGAATATGCTTCCCTGTCCCGGTTTTGACTGAATCTCGACCTGTCCACGCAATTTCTCAATATTTTTCTTTACCACATCCATGCCCACGCCCCGCCCTGAAACCTCCGTTACGACCTCGGCGGTTGAAAAACCCGGATCGAAGATAAGGTTGAAGATATCCCTTTCACTGGGTGTGAATCCTTCTGATATGAGCCCCTTTTTTCTGGCCTTTTCAAGAATAGCCTCGCGGTCAAGCCCCTTACCGTCATCGCGGATCTCAACAACCACATTCCCTGCGGAATGATATGCACCCAGCCAGATATTTCCCTTTTCACTTTTCCCGGATTTCGTTCTGTTCTCGGGAGACTCGATCCCGTGATCAACCGCGTTTCTTACCATATGGACAAGGGGATCGTTTATGACGTCAACCATGTTGCGGTCAATTTCCGTATCTTCTCCTTCAGTCACAAGATTGATGTTCTTGCCCACCTTGCGGCTGAGATCCCTTACAAGACGAGCCATCTTATTGAAGGTGGATTTAAGCGGCACCATGCGCATGGACATGCTAAGGTCCTGAAGCTCCCTGATTATCTTGCCGGCGTGCGAGATCTTTTTGTTAAGCTCGCGGTTAAGGGATGTCGCCACAACATCGTCCTGAGCCACCATTGAGTAAGCGATGACAAGCTCTCCCACCATATCAACAAGGCGATCAAGCCGGCTGGTGCTGACCCTTACTGAGGTATCATCAGCGCCCTTGGCGCTCTTCATCTGCTTCTGGGTCCTGAGGGCCTGCGCAACCTCCGGGAGAGATGCAACCCCCATCTCGACAAGCCTTCCGGCTATCTGCCGTTTACCAGCGGAAGCGGCCGCATTCTCTATATCCCCCCTCTGCGCCTTGCCCTCGGCAACAAGAATATCCCCCAGTCTGGGCACAGGGGCGATCTCCCTTTCGAGGGAGGCCTCTTCGCTGAAACCAGCCTCCTCCGGGTTTTTAAGGATCTCCATGAGGGAGTCATAGTCCTCCGGCTTGGTTAGGACTCCCCCTTCAAGCGCCTCTTTCACCCCATGGATGAGTTCCTTGAGCATATCGAGCGCCCTCAGGGCCAGATCCGCGTATCCTCCTCCATAACGGATCTCCCTCTCTCTTACCCTGCTCAAGAGGGACTCGGCGAAATGCCCCATCTCCGAGACAAGTCCAAGGTTCAGGAACGCCGATGTACCCTTTACGGTGTGAAATGCCCTGAAGACCATCCCCACCGCCTCCATGTCATCAGGATTGGTTTCGAGGCTCAGGAGGGCCTCCTCGGCATTGGCTATAAGCTCAAGACCTTCTGTTACGAATTCAATTATGATATCAGGGTCGGAATCATCCGGCATATAATTGGACTTTTCTTCCGCGGTATATGCAACTTTATCGGAAAAAGCATCAGAGGCAGATATCCCAGGGATGGCAAGTTTAGTCTTTCCACCTCCTTCAACATCCTGAATCGCAAACTCCAATCCTTCTCCGAGCATTTTCAGAGTCCCTTCAGCATCCTTTGAATCTCCATTGATAATTTTACCAAGGGCCTGAAGCCTGGCTTCGAGAAAGGTCTTCAGAGTCCCGGGGAGACCATCTTCATTTAAAAATGACTGGATAGATTCATGAAGCAAACCCACTGACGCTGCATCACCAGGATCAGTCTGGATCAGAAGAGAGGCAATGTCGTTTATCTTTTCAACAATCTTCTCGTAACCCCCACCGCTTTTGCCTGACGGAAGAGATGAAAGGACATCCGTGCCTTTTCCTTCCGGACCCACGCCGGTCTCTCCCTTTTCAAGCGCCTCTATTGCACTGCCAAGCACTTCCGAAAGGGCCACAAGGATATTACCGGCCTTCCCCTGTGTATCTGCATCCGCAAGGCATCTAACCCCTCTTAGACACAATTCAAAGGGATGCCCTTCTTTGACCTCAAGCCCGGGCGAGCCCTCAAGGGCATGAAGCAAGTCTCTGTGAAGCACACCCCATGCGTCGCAGTCAGAAAGACTTATATTTTCAAAATCTTCCGCAATCTTCTTTAACGATTCAAGAACTGATTCATCCTTTGACATAGTGATAGTCTCCGATTCTTCCTGTCCTTAAGGCCTGGCACTCAGAGGGGATAAAGAGGCGGCCTCAGACTGCTCCGGACATCAAGCGGCCCGTCATTGCGCGGCGTTCAAAGGCCCCGCTTGCCTGATAAACAAACCCGGAGGCCGTGAGGCCACTCAAAAGGCCGTAGAGTTGGTCGCTGATTGTGATGCAGTCCTCAAGAAGGGTACAGTTATCTTCGTTAAGTTTCAAGGACTTTTCTTTTAGTTCAACAACCCTCTTTAGGTATGGAGCAAAAGACTCTCCTAGAAATCCCTGGAGCAAAAAAGGACTTATGAAAGGCGGTGTTTTTCCCTGCAGAAATCTGTCTTGAGATAAAGCCGTTTTGGATGCCTGCTTCAAGAGAGCATCCGATTGAGAGAGAAGATCCATGGCCTTAGCCTTGTCTTGCATGGCATCCTCAAGGTCCTGGAGCTTCCTTTCTACAATAGCTCTGTTTTCCCTTTCCAGGGAATTAAGAAGCAATAGAAGGGCCTTTTCCGTTTCCTTGAGGATATCCCGGAATCCGGAAAAAGTCGGGTCTTCTTGTGAAGTTTGTGTCGTTTTCTCTGTTATCACCATTAAGAGACAAGGGATATGTCTTGGGAGAGGCCGGATCTCAGGTCTCACATCAATCAGGGATTCCTGAGGAGTCGATCGTTTTCCATCGCCTCATCAAGCATCTTCTGGGCAATATCCCTTCCTTCCACCCTGTAGGTACCATCTTCGATCTCCCTTCGAAGCCTTGCAACCTTATCGGCCCTGACCTCGGGGATATCTTCCATCTCCAGTATCCGGCGCGCGGCGTAAAGCTCCTGGGCCTTGCTTGAGAGAACCACCGTATCTCCTCCGGCATCTGATTTAGCCAGCGCTTTACTGCCGGAGTCCTTTTCATCCTTTGCCGAGCGCGTCCTCAAGTATGCGTCCAGCTTCAGGTATTGGTTTTCGCCGATGATCTTCATCTCTTTATTGCTCCTCTCGCTATCCCTTTGTGAGGGGAAGGCTCGTTGGAACACCCCCTCTGCCACTATTCATCGGCAGATTGCTCCGAAACTTTAGGCCCATTTTTCATTGTTTCAGACTTTTGCCCTTCCCTTCCGCTGAGCTGTCTCTCTACGAGAGAGCCTATACCAAGCTCTCCTTTTTTTGCAAGGTGTTCAGACAAAAAAACATCAAGCATCGAAGTATATTGCTCCTCGGATTTTCCCGCGTGAAAGAGACCGCTCTTGGGTACTGTTGCTCTCATGCTCTTCAAAAGTTCATAGAGAAAGAGTGATTCTACCCCCGAAGCCGCCTGCTTAAGCTCAGAGGAACTCTTCTCCCCGGACTGTTCCCCCTTCGCCTTCTTTTCCTCTACAGCCTGGCCGCATCTATAGTGGCTCCCAGGCGGAAGAAGCTTAAAGGATACTAATCCTGCCATCACATAACCTCCAGTTCGGCACTCAGTGCGCCGGCCGCCTTTATAGCCTGAAAGATGATAATCAGATCTCTAGGAGATACCCCCAGCGCATTAAGACCCTTAACGAGGTCTCCTATGGTCGTCCCCGATTTAACCATGAAAAGCTGACTCTTTCCCTCAGAAACCGCCAGTTCAGTACTGGGAGTTACCGTGGTCTGTCCTCCTGAGAAGGGCAGAGGCTGTGATACATCCTTAGTCTCCTTTACCTCTATACTCAGGTTCCCGTGGGCTACAGCAACAGTTGAAATCCTGACACTTTCCCCCACCACCACGGTGCCCGTCCTTTCGTTGATAACCACCTTTGCAATCACATCAGGCCGGATCTCAAGGTTTTCGAGGGCTGTCACAAAAGAGACGGTTTCTCCATGGTACTGCGGAGGGATTTCAATATTTATTGTGCCTGAGTTGGAAGCGGCCGCTACAGAACTCTTAAAGGCCCCGTTAATGGCCTCCACCATGCGTGCCGCCGTTGTAAAATCAGGCTCGTGAAGTCCCAGCACAAGGGATTTCCTCTGCTCAAAATTGCTTGGAACTTCTTTTTCTATAAGGGCTCCCCTTACGACTCTGCCCACCGTGGGAAAATTCTTCTGAACCCTTCCCCCTTCCCCACCCGCGCTGAAGCCCCCTATGCTCAACGGGCCTTGTGCCACCGCATATATGTTGCCGTCCGCGCCCTTGAGAGGAGCAAATAAGAGGGTCCCGCCATAAAGGGTCTTGGCATCCCCTATGGAGCTGACCACAACATCTATTCTGTTGCCTGGTTTGGCAAAGGGAGGAAGATCCGCCGTCACCATTACGGCCGCCACGTTACCCATGGTGATATCCTTGGGGTTGATGGTCATGCCCAGTCTCTCCAGCACGCTGCCCATGGACTGTATGGTAAACCTGGATTTCTTGCCGTCCCCGCTGCCTTCAAGTCCCACCACCAGCCCGTAACCGACCAACTGGTTCGTTCTTACGCCGCTTAGGCTTGAAATATCCTTTATCCTGGCAGCGTTTGAATGCGAAGCGCTCATTGCGGCGAAAAAAGCAGCCGCAATAATTATCAGTCCTAATCTCTTAAAAGCCATGGCATTCATGATCCTTACCACCGCACCTCTTGAAATCGGCCGCAAAAAATAACTCAGAACGGCCAGACCACATCTAAAATACTGGCCAGCCAGCCGGGCCGCTGTTTAGCGTTTACCACTCCGTCACCTGTATAAGAAATCTGGGCGTCTGCAATATAGGTTGAAAGTATCACGTTGTCAGGAGATATATCTCTCGGCCTTATCATACCTGAGAGGGTTATAAGCTGGGTTTCATTGTTTACCGTAACCTCACGGGTTCCTACTATCTTCAGGTTTCCGTTAGGCAATATCCCTACAACCCTTGCCGTCATGGAGGCGGCCATTTTCCCGCTTCTCTTCGTGGTGCCGCTTCCGTCGTAGTCATTCTGCATGCCTGCCTTGATTGATCCGAAGGGATTCCAGTTGGGATGATTTCCTGTTGGAAAACCCTTCTCCATACCCAGGAAGCTTTCAACTTGAGCTGCAATTGAAGATTTCCGCTCCGTTTTTGTATCAGCGTCATTGGTTGCGGTTGAAGACTCCACTATGCTTACTGTGACTATGTCTCCAATCCTTCTTGCCTTCGGATCCATGAAAAGACCACCCAGAAGTCCGTTTTCCTGCCATATAGATCCCTCTGACGGCCTTTCGGCAGGTGGAGTCCAGACTTCCTGATGATTATTTTCAAGTTTGCCGGCAATATTTTTCTGCCCTCCGGCGCATCCGGCAAGTAAAAGGGCTGCAAAAACTGCTATCCCGTAAACCCACCCCACCCGCTCCCAATTTCTATAAGATCTCATATAACGCCCCCTATCAAAACTCCACCGCCACCACTCCGTTGTCCACTATTCGGGCGGATATCTCTTTCCCTGAATCAAGATTGGCTACTTTTATGAAATCCCCGATCCTTCCGGACTGTCTGGCTGTAGCCAGACCTCTTATGCGAATTGAGGCAGACTGCGCCAGGATGGTGACAAGCTCACCCTTCTTCACCGACTCCAACAGCTCTATATCATGGTTCCTGAAAGGGGTGTTGGCCCCTATCATCCGCTTGGCCCTTCGCCCGATTACTTCATTCGAATCAGCTATGCAGCCGTAAGCAAGATCCATGAGATTGACATCCACGACAGCCACATCTTCCCGTGTTATGAACTGGTTCCTCTTTACCGGCCTTTTCGCAACCACTGCCTCGCCAGCGACCTCAAGCTGGATCACGGCGCTCGCCCTTTTTTCGAAGCTCCCATCCACGCGAAAGATGATTCCAACTGATATGGCACCCCCGAAACTCCTTTTCCTCGGAAGTTCAAATTGCACATCAATGTTACCTTTCGGAAGCAACACCTTTCTATCCATCCTTACCGACTTGACCCTAACGCTTTCCTTATCCCAGGGAAGCATCGGATACAGGTGAGGCATGACCAGTCCTTCCAGGTAATCAGAGGTAACCTCAAAGGAGGCGCGTTTGACAGAGATCTTTTGAGGTAAGTCAAGAAATCCATCGGCCCCTTCTATCCCAGCCTGCCTCAGCTTTAGAAGGATATAGTCTCTATCCAGTACCCTGGTTTCGCCGGGCAGAGGAGAACGGCCCAATGATATGGAAGCAATTTTTTCCCACTGAGGCCCTCTTTCGCATATTTCTGAGGCTGCATCCTTTAAGGCGATCTGGTCCCCGGTTACTTCAACTTCATTTGAAAAAACTATCCTGCAAGGGGACTCCTCTCCGCCTGACTTGAGGGGTTGCCCCAGAGCAGAGAGCACCAAGCAGAGAAAAATGGGGATGATGCGGACCTTCATGTCGCGCTACCTCTTCAAATTGTTGGCTAACTGGAGCATCTCATCCGCCGCCTGTACGGCCTTGCTGTTGAGCTCATAAGCCCTCTGAGCGGTTATCATATTTACCATTTCCTCAACCACGTTCACGTTGGACATCTCAAGATATCCCTGAGATATGGTGCCGAAGCCATCCTCTCCCCCGGTCCCCACCACAGCGTCACCTGAAGTGGCGCTTGGCTGAAAGAGGTTTCTCCCTATGCTCTTGAGCCCGGCGGGGTTGGCGAATTTTGCGAGCTGAATGGTTCCTATCTCATCCGGCTCCACCTGCCCCGCCCTCAGGATGGAGACCGTCCCATCAGTTCCGATCGTTATCATCGTGGCATCGGATGGAACAGCGATTTCAGGCTCCATTGAAAAGCCGTCTGAAGTGACGATCCTGCCTTCACTGTCAAGCTTGAAGGCCCCCGAGCGGGTATATGCGTTTTCACCGTTAGGCAGCACGACCTGGAAAAAACCGTTTCCCTCAATTGCCATATCAAGTTCATTCTGTGTCAACTGATAATCACCCTGAAGAAAGATCTTTTGGACCGCGACAGGTCTTGTTCCGTGACCTATCTGAATTCCAGTCGGTATCTGGTTTCCTTCTGAAGATGGCGAGCCGGCTGGCTTCAGCGTCTCGTACAAAAGATCCTGGAAGTCCGCCCGGCTTCTCTTGAATCCGGATGAACTGACATTGGCCAGATTGTTTGCAATCACGTCAATATTCAGAGTCTGGGCCTGCATTCCGGAGGCCGCAGTCCAAAGTGTCCTCATCATTTCCTTTTCCTCCTCTTACCGGCTATGAAACCCTGCCGACCTCATTCACGCTCTTCTGGGCGGCATCATCAATGGTCTGCATCATCTTCTGATAGGCCTCATAGCCTCTCAGGGTCTCTATCATCTCAGTCATGGCCCTAATGACGGTTACGTTGGATCCCTCCAGGTAACCATGCACAACATAGGTAGCTTCGGCATCCTTGGTGTTACCGCCCTCCTTGAGCCTGAACATTGTATCCCCGACCTTTTCGAGTTTGTCCTTGTCAGCTATCTCAACTATTCTGAGTTTGGCTGCCTGGTCTTCACCCTGGTAAAGATTACCCTCCCTGTCCGCGCGAAGGTCTTCCCCCTCTATCTGAATAGGGCCGCCGTCGCCCAGGACCGGCCATCCTTCCTGTGTGACAAGAGCCCCGGCGCTGTTTAAGGCAAAGTTACCTTTTCTCGTATATTGCACCCCCGACGGGGTCTCCACGGCAAAGAAGCCTTCACCCTCAAGTGCAAAGTCAAGGGAAGAACCGGTTTTCCTGAACTCTCCTGCGCTGAAATCAGTGTATTGTCTAACGATAGGGCCTGGATCATCCTGTGATCCTTTCGAGGATTCTTCGGACTTCTGAATTAGATTCAAGGACAGGTAGTCGGCCTTAAAACCTGTCGTATCTGTATTGGCAAGATTGTTGGAGAGAATCTCCATCCTCGCAGATTGTATTAGAGCCCTTGTTCCAAGGGCGCAGAGCGCATTCATATCTAACACTCCCTATATTGTTATGGCCGATGCATCAACTCGGCTAATGCCTTGATGTTTAAAGCGGTTCTCTATGCCTCTTCCTTCTTAAGTTTAGAATGCACGAACCATACCAGAGGTGCTTCCTCATACTATCCGGGCGTATCCTATTATGGGGGAGAGGGATCTCTCCAGGCCTTCCAAGATGAGCCGGCATAAGACCGCACTATTATAAAGGCGTTACTTAGATATTGCCGAATCACCCGGCAGATTTTTCCTCCCGCCTCCGTTGCACACGCCGCCCGGCAGGCATGCGGTCCCTGATCGCCTCTGTTCCAGAGACCTCCTGAAACTTACGGCCAGAACTATCTCTCCCCGCGGTATCGCAATCCTTCTTGCAATTTCTCCGATCGGTATCCCGTTTGCGGCCATCTCCACCGCCACCTGATAGGGATCTGCTCCCCAGAGCGCCGGTTCACATTCCTGAGTTACCCCTTCAGGGCCGCGACGTTCTTCTGATACCGCAACCCTGCAGTCTGATTCCGTCTCAGATCCAAGGCCTTTGAACCCTGTATTCTGCCCTCGGAGAAACCTTCCTATTTTTAATCTTCTTCCTCTGAGCCCCTTTCGGCTGAGAGCTTTTCCAAATGCCGTTCCTCTTCTCATGGCCTGGATGAGAACCAAAGCGGACAAAATCAAGGCCGATATGTCCTTAACCGTGTTCCATAACTGAGCTGAACCAAGATCCATAAAGAGAAACCTCCAATAAAATCTATACCCTTATGTCCACAACTTTTCCAAGACCGGTATCCTTGATGTCCATATCCAATGCCGAGTCGGCCTCCTCAATAACGCCTTTTGATGGCGTTACTCTCTCCTCAGTCGCTTTTCTTCCAAGCCCTTCCCTGTCCATTTCCTCCTCAAACCTTCTTCTTTCCCTGCCCCCGTCCCTGTCGCCTGTTTTCTGGATCTTCGCGGAATTGGAAACAGGGTTTAGAATGGAGTTGAGTTTCAGGTTATCAATCATCTCTCCCCTCCAGATGGCCCCGGGCCGCCATTTTGGATCTAAGCCTAATGACCGCCCTTGAATGAATCTGAGAAACGCGGGATTCAGTTATTCCA
>JBGSUA010000152.1:0-32555 GCA_041753575.1 Desulfatiglandaceae bacterium | reverse complement strand
CTTCGCATCAGGAGAGTTAGATAACCTTTCCGTTAATGATTCGATACCCAAGGCCGATACAGCAAAACCCAATCTGTTTCTTTCCCTATTATTTCCATCGCACACAAAGTAATAAGATCAAACGCTAGGCCACTATCATCTGCTGAGAAAGAAAGCAGTCTTTTTATCAATCTAACCGAGGTTAGTTGGTTGTGTACCCCCTGTAACCTTACTCAAATTATCATATACCAACAAGACAGGCTTCAGGTAGTGCTTCCTATCTGAAATGTTTTCTCTCGCGGTGAGATCTTTTTCGTCATCTTTTAATGCTTCCATAACGCTTTCTCCTACTGCTATTCGTTTGTGGGACCGACAAAGCCTGTGACCTCCTTGAGATTCTCGTAAGGGATCAACTCGGGTTTCTTGTAGGTCTTTCTTTCTGTTGAATCCGGATCCTGCAAAACGCCTTTTGCCAATTCATCAACTTGGTTCATCTCAGTTTCCATCTCGTAAAAAAGGGTTAACTAATAACGCAGTAAATACATCTTAGCATGTTTAAGCTTTTGAAATGCCATTAACATAAAATCCCAAGCATGTCAACATAAAGGCCGTTCTCCTTGCGGCTCGTCATGGTTCATTCGGCCAATTTCCTAAGAACTCCCTTGAGGGCTGCCGGGGTGTTGGGTTCCAGGAGCCTCGCTATGAGTGGCATGGCATCTCCCTTCAAGGAGATGGGAAGGGAAAAAACGGCGACCACATAGGCAAGAGTTGAACCGGCCACGACCAACAGTAATTTAATCGGGACGGCGGCTTCGGCCAGGAGGCCTTCGATTATGACGCCGGAAGACCACGACGCTCCCGCCACCGTTGCTCCAACGATAAGGCCGGGTGCCAGTGCCCTTAATACCCTGCCCCAGCCGATGCAGAGTCTTTTGTTCACAATCCTTGAGACAGACCAGTATGACCAAAACGCCCCGACTACCACTGCCGCGGCTACCCCCGAAGTGCCGAAGGGGACTCCGACAAAAGCTCCCCCTGTCAGTATCGCCAAATAGATCGCCTGTCTTATCGCCTCCCGGTGGACAAGGCCCACGGCCCTGATCACGGCTCCAACAACCGAAATCATGGGCTTTAGGAGGCCTGCTACCATAATAATACGGAAGATATCCACGGCTCCCGCCCACTGACCGCCGTAGAGTCCTACGATCACATAATCGGAGGCCGCCGCCATGGCAAGCAGTACTGGGAAGCAGATCAAGGCAGCCGAAGATAATGCGGCCAGGTAAACCTTTTCCAGCCTTTGCCTTTCACCCTGAACTTCTGCCATGTAGGCGAATAGCACGCCTGAAACAATTCTTGAAAAAAGCGATGTCGGCAGTTGCATTACAGTGAATGCCTTACTATAAAGCCCCAGTTCCGAAGATGAAAGGTAATGGCCCACAAAGATGGTGTCCACCTTGATTGCGGCGAAATTCAGAGCCGATGTGGCTGTCACTCCGCTTCCGAATCCAAGGAGGGCTCTTGCTATATGAAATCGAAAAAGCGGCCTTAAAGGAGGCCGCTCCATCAGGGTCAGGCACAGGCAGGAAAGTAGTGTGCGAGAGAGGTAACCAAAAACCAGGCTCCAGGCACCCGCGCCCGCGCAAGCCAGAGTAACGCCTATAAGACCGTAGCCAAATGCGGTTCCAATAGTCTCAGAGTAAAGAACTGACTTGAGATCAAGCCGGCGGATACCTAACGATCTAATTACGCCTTCAAAACCAAGAAATACAAGCTCAATGGCTGCGACCCTGAGAAGGGCCCCAGCCTCTTGATCCTGGAAGAAAGACCCGGCCAGAGGCGCCGCAAACCAGACAAGCAGGAAGGCAAGGGCCCCTAGAACAAGTGAAATTGTCAGGGCAACCCTTACATGATCCTCCTCCAGATTCCGGCTCTGTATCACAGATGCCCAGAGGCCGGCGGAAAAGACGATGCTCGCGGCCCCGTTGACCAGTATGATGATCGCCATCAGGCCGAAGGCCTCAGGCGAAAGGAGCCTTGCCAGTACAACTCCTATGGCGAGTCTGGCTGCAGATTCAACCAGGACCCTTGACAGACTCCATCCGATTCCGGATACAGCCAGTTCCTCAATGGGAGTATCGTCCCGCAACTTTATCAAGGATCTTCCAGAGGGTTTCTAGCGACGCGGAAAAGAAAAGGGAGTTTCTCAGCAATACGCCTCTTGGTGCTCCTCGCTGCAAGTCTTGCAATTTTCTCAACGGAGTTCATTTTGAGTATGGTCCTTCTCATCCACCATCTGGAAAATGGCTCGTAGCGGCTTTTCATCCATTTCTTTCGTTCAGAGGGGGAAATTTCGGAAAACCTGTCTTCATTGAAAAACGCCATTATCTCTTTTTCGGTCCAGGGGCTCTTCTCAAAGAATCCGTCTCCACACTCAAGATAAAGCCTTGTCCCTGGATAAACCTTAAGGGGATGCCATGAAAAGCTGGTTGGCCTTGCGCGTTCAAGCCATTTGCGCCGCTGATTGAGATCGGAAACAGTCTCTCCGCGGAGGGCCGTCAGCATATAGGCATGCATCGCAAGGCCGGCCTTCCTGCAAAGCGCAATGGCTCTTTCGTTAATCTCCACCGTGGTCCCCTTGTGATATTGATCCAGGTCCTTTTGCGCCGATGCCTCGATTCCTATCTCCACCAGCACGCATCCCGACCGTTTCATGAGTGCCAGGATGTCGCTTCTCAAGGTGTCCGCCCTGGTCTGCGCGGCCCATTTGACTTGTCGGCTGATGCCTTTCCGGATGAGCATCTCCATGATCCTTGCTGCCCTTTGCTCATCACTCAGGAAGTTGTTGTCATGGAAATAGAGGCCCTCGAACCTGTATTCGGCGAGAAGCTTTTCGATCCACGCAAGGACATATTCAGGGCTGTGGTAACGGATGCCTCTTCCGTATGTGAGGGACTCACTGCAGAAATCGCATCTCCTCAAGCAACCCCTGGCAGTGATGAGAGAGATTGTAGAGAGATAGTGGCCTCTTATGGCCTGTGTTCCGGGTCTCAGATAAAAACCCATATCCAGGAGATCAAGGACAGGGAAGGGTAGTTTGTCGAGGTTTTCTATCTGCTGCGGCCCATTGCATGATATGGTTCCATCCGCCTGTCTATAAGCGACACCTGGAACGTCCCTTGGCCTAACGCCTTCCGCCAGCTTTAAAAGGGATTCCTCTCCCTCACCGGCCAGGGCCAGGTCAAGCTCGGGTATCTTCTGAAGGGTGAGCGCAGGGAGCGCAGTCGCGTGATGGCCTCCGGCAATGAGTAGCGCCCCGGTAAAAGGCCGGATCATTGCTGCGCACTCCACTGTGTCATGGATGAGAGGGGAGACGGTATTGAATCCGATCACGTCAGGCCTGAAGTTTTTCACTTTCTCAATCGTTGCCTCATTGATCGCATTCTTTGAAAGGCCTTTTGAATCCTGCATGACATAGCGGTCAAATATCTCGACCACGTGACCCTTTTGCCGCAGGGAACCGGCGACAAAAGAAAGCCCCAGAGGGAGCCACGCGGGTTCACGAAACGGGTTTCTCTTGCGGGAAGGAGTAGTTCTGGGATAGACAAGAAGGATCTTCAAAGAGCCACCTCCTTGTAGCCCTGCCAGGGAATCCCTCCAATGCCTATCCTTCGGGCGTGTCTCAGATGGGGATGCATGAATGGATCTTCCTCGAATATGCCCCGTACCCCCTGGCTTTCTTTGAGCCGATACAGGAGGCGGTAGGCCTCGAGGTCAACGGCCAAGGGGTTTTCGCCCATCAAGATCGTGTCTCCCTCCGCTATCCTTCCCAGGTCAGGCCCTCCTGTGATAAATGCCCTTCGGCCGTCAATTATGGTTATGTCCGGCTGAACCGCGAGATTTATCTCGGCGCATTTCTCAGCAAGATGATCCCGGTGCAGGAGATATCGCTCCATAGGATGCATGAATCCTACTGCAAGTTTGAGCCCGAATGAGAAGTCAGCCTCCATGTGGGATTTGATATTGGCAATGCATATCAGATAATCTACCTCAAAAACAGCCTTCGGGACGGTTACCTCCTTCAAAAAAAAGCCTTTGACAGGGACGCTCACCCATGGTCCCTCGTCGAAGCAGACGACGCGTGCCAGGCCTTTTACCGCGTTAGCGATCCCTGTCTTGCCTGCCACCGAACGGGTTGGGACTGCCTTTATGGATGAGCAGTCCCCAACAAGGATATCCGATGCTCCGGAGTCCTTAAGCATTCTCAATACAAAGGCTAGGAAATCCGGCGAGGTGGATGCCGGGTAAGGATCTGCCGTGTTGAGATTGAGCTTCACTAAGACCCTTGATCCCGATATTGATTGAAGTGTCTCCTGCAGGATCTTCAAAAGAGGGGCTGTTATGGTATCCAGGCCCCTTTTGGTCTCCATCCTGAAAACCGTTGAGGCCCCAAGGTCCAGGGCATTTTTTCTGCGCCTCGGGCCGGGCATGGAGCAGGATACGACCTTCCGCCTGAGGATTTCAGGCCCAAAGGCCGCCCTCCATGCCTTTTTCAGAAGTCTTTTGATCATATTCCTTGGGCGATTTGTTCAACCCGCTCTGCAAAAAGGTCCATATCTGTTCCAAAACTGACGCTGAAACAGGGCACCTTTTTTAGCATATCCATCAGGAATCTGAATTTGCCTTCTGTCTGCTCTGGATCATACGGATTCATGGTGACAGGAAAGAGATCCTTTACCACCTTGGCCGGGTGTACCCTCTCGATTGAAGAACCTGCTGTCCCTGTCTTATCCAATACCATAAGGGCTGAGACGCTCGTGTCCGGCACATAGCTTAAATCAGGTAACTTTTTGATCTTATAGTAGTATTCGTCAAGGACATGATGGAAGGGCACTATAGAGCGCAGTGCCGGAAAGAATTTCAGCAGAGCCTCCTCTCTAATCTTGAAGACATCGGAGATATTAAGTGCCCTGTATGAGCCTTGCTGGGACAGCAGCGCCCTGTCATCCGAAACCAGGGCGTGGCCCCTTCTCAGCATTGCGCAGGCTGCCGTTGATTTGCCGCTTCCACTTTGCCCGGCAAAGAGGACGCCCTTGCCTCCTACGGAGGCGCAGGATGCATGCACCGAAAAAAGACCTCCCCTGTATAAGAGCCCCATCAGTGCATTATATCCGAAGAGCAGGACACTGAAGAATGGATCCCAACGGCTTTCGCTGTTGATCACAGCAAGGGCCTTTCCAGCTTCTCTCTCCGTGCGGATCCGGCCGTAGCCTCCCCAGTCCGACCAGGACACGTTCTCAAGGGCAAACAGCCTGTAGGAAGACTCAGGCCCTAGGAAGGAAGGGACTTCGTTTTTCATGAAGATGCGGTCGGGGAGCGTGACAACTTCATTGATCCCGGCTGCCGGGGTTAGCAGGACCGTTAGCTCTACCTCTCTTGCGGAGAAAGGGTCTTCCCGGTTCAGACACAGAAAGGAGTCGAGGGACTCAAGCCATTCAAGAGAATTGGATGCGATCCTGACCCCGCTCTTTAAAACCCTGTAAAATATCTCTTTCAAATGCGGCTGGTCTTTATGAGTAGGAGTCAAGTGCCCGCTTCCTCCTGAATCCCTCGGCTTATCATAACGTTGTAACCCGAGATCTGCTCAGGATCCTCCATGAAAAGCTTTCCCTTCACTGTCAGCCAGGCATGGCCTTTCAATATGCCGCACTCTTTGGATATCCCTATCATAATACGTGCCGGGAGACTTGCCTTTAAGCACCAGTGATAAAGCACAAGACTTCTTGGAAGGCAGGGGCTGGGAAAACCCATAAAACGTCTTAGCAGGAAGCCTGCCCCGCGCCTCACCTTATCCAATTCGCCGATGGCGCTATTCGTCTTTGCGACTGATCCTGACTTGGCTTCGATACGACGTTCCATTCCATCAAATATCTCCTTTATTGAGCGGGTCCTGACAAGTACCGCGTATCGTGAGCAGCAAAAAAAAATTCTAAGGAGTAGCCGGATATCTCCAGGGAAGCTGAATCCTCTGAAGGAAATCATGTGCCCATCCCCATCAGCGCCATTTCTTACTCGAATGAAAGGAGGTTGTAAGGCCTCATTCGCTCTATCAGTTCCATTATGTCCCTGAACAGTTCATCCCGTTCCACTTCATATTCCTTCAGAAGGCCCTCAAGTATCTCCTCGATGCTTCGCGCTCCATCCACCTTTTCCCAGAAGGAGCAGGCCACTTCATTAAGTCCGAAATAATCTCCGGTATCGGGATTCAGCAATACCGCCTCCCCCTCCAGATTCTGCCAAACCACCTTTCCCCTTTTGGGCACGCCCTTTAGATCTACAGTTTTATCTCCGGCTTCTTCATTATTCATCTCTGAACCCTCTCATCGGGAGAAGAAGGGGTTTAGCCGCTTCTTTCCTTTCTTGAATTCACTCTGTGCTTTGCATGGAAACTCAATCTTGGCGGCTTTGAGAGAGCCCATCAGCTTAGTTGCGCTGGATCCATCGTCGTTGCGGCGCGGCCCGAGCTGAGCCTCATCCCCGGGAATTTGCGCGCCTTCAGGAAGCCTGATTCAGCTCAAGACATTCATCTACGGATCCGGCGTGGCGTATAACGCCTTCATCAAGAAGGATGGCCTTATTGCAGAATCTTTTTATTATCTCCTCGTTGTGTGAGGCTATGACGAGGATCGAGACATCTTCAATCATCTTGTTAAGTCGAGCCTGGGCCTTGCTCACAAAATGCGCGTCTCCGGCACCTATCATTTCATCCATAAGGAGTATGTCGGGTATTACGGCTGTTGAAACAGCAAAAGCAAGGCGGAGCATCATTCCTGAAGAATAGGTGCTGACAGGAAGATCCAGATACTGCCCAAGCTCCGAGAACGCTGCCACTTCCGGCATAAGTGCCTTGGCCTGCCGTCGCGTAAGTCCAAGCACGATGCCCCTCAGAACGATGTTTTCATAACCGCTTGCGTCAATATCCATTCCCAGCATGATATCGGTCAGTGATGACATACGTCCATCCAGATGAACACTTCCCTCGCTGGGTTCATAAACCCCCGACATCACGCGCAGGAGAGTCGTTTTGCCGGCGCCGTTTCGGCCGATCAGTCCCACCCTGTCTCCTGCTTTAAGCTCCACTGTCACATTTTTGAGGGCATGCACAATGTACCCGAACATTCCAGCTTTTTCGACCTTTTTTTGCTCATGCTTGGTGTACATGAAGAGCATATTCACAAGTCCTCTGGATCGGGATGTAAAGACGGGGAAGTCAACACTTATATCGTTCAATTTCACATATGCCATGGTCTAGAGCCAGTAAATTATCCTGCGTCGAGCAAATAGGTAAAGGATCACAAACAAAATCGCCTGGAAGGCCAGGGCGGCGATTGCCATCTTCCAGGAAAGGATACTTGCGCTCTCGCCCAGAAGTGGCCTTCTCAATATATCAAGATAAGCCGCAAGCGGGTTCCAAACGACGAGAAATCGCGCCCGCTCTGTCAATTGATCCGCCTTCCACATGACGGGAGTGAGGAAAAAGGCTATCTGCATCAAGCTCGCCACTACCATCGGAATATCGCGGAAACGGGTTGCTAAGGCCCCGAATATTCCCACTGCAAACGAGCCGGAAATCACTACTACCAATAGCGCGATCAAAAACTCGCCCCACGCTATGCCGCTTAAACGGCCCGCCCAGAGGAGCACTCCCAAAATTACAAGGAAATTGTGTCCCAATAAGATCAGGTTTCGCCAGACAACCCTTAACACGAAAGCTGTTTTTGGATAGGCTGTCTGCTTAAGAAACGCGGCGGCGGTTACGTAGGTGAGGCAGCCCTCATTTAAAAGCATTGAAAAGAAACCAAAAAGTATGTGCCCGAGGCAAAAATAGGGTAGGTAATCCTCTACCGCAATTTTGAAGAGCTGTGCACCCACCAGGCCGAAAGCAACGATGAACAGTGCCGTATTGATGGTTATCCATATAGGACCGATAAAGGATCTGCGATATTGCCTGGCAATATCATTCCAACCCAGGTAGAGCCAGAATTCCCAACCTCTGAGGGCGCCGACTATATCTTCCCTCAGCAGATGCAACTGATTTATCAATTTTAATTGGATCATCAATTATATGCCATAGTAATATAAAATGCATGAAATATGATCAAACAATAATTATGCCTTATTAATCATTTTTGATTAAGTTTTTGTATGGTAGCTAACATTCTGTGACTATATATAACATGATGCCTACCGCATTAGAGCGGCCTGAATGGACAATAACCGAATTTCATAGCCGATGCAATACAGCAAGACTCCAAGACTATCCATTTTGCCTGCGCCTTGGCCACCCTCCCTCTAAAGTGACAGCTCGTTATCTTTGGTCAGTTCATTAAACTTGCGCTGAATCTCTTTGAAAAACGATGAGAGGCTCGGCGGTTTTCCAATTGCTTTAGGCCAAGCAAGAAGGCTTGAGGGATACGCAACATTGACAATACATCGGGATTATGTAAAAAGACATATCAGGCCGACTATGTTTTCCTCTGGGTTTCCCAGTGTTGCTATAACTATTTTGAAGTACTAAACAGCAGAGCCTCACCAAAAAGCTGATTCTATGGTATTAGGATAGATTATAACAAGGAAATAGCAAAATGACAAAGTTAGATCTTAGAACTGATGCAGAAGACATCTCCAAGGAATACAATCAGTATTTAGATGATTATGAAGGGTTGTCTCTGAAAGAAATGGTGCTTTCCCTGTGGGGTTATAGAAGGATTATAGCGGCCCTGACTTTCAGTGCGGGTCTTTTGATAGTGGCAATCGGCACATCACTGTATCTCTTCCAGCAACGGCAAGATATAACACGTCTTAGTTTCCGGCTTGACTTTGAGGGCATTGAAGATAGCCGATATCCCAGTGGCGGCAAGTTCAGTACCTCGGATTTTCTTTCGACTCCGGTAGTGAGCAGAGTCTATGAAGCAAATAACCTGGGCAGATACCTCGATATCGCCAAGTTTCGTTCATCGCTAGCCATCTTTCAAACAAGCGATAAGATTATGCTTCTTGAGAAGGAATATGCAGCAAAGCTGGATGACAGGAAACTGACCGTTGAGCAACGCTCCCGGCTTGAGGCTGAATTTGTGGAAAAAAAGAAGAGCCTAATGTCTCCAGTTTTTAGCCTCAATCTTTCCGGGGACGGTTCCGTGTTATCAATCCCTCGCGGTTTGCGCGCAAAGGTAATGCAGGATTTGTTGTCCGCTTGGGCTGAATATGCTGACAGGATCAAGGGTGCCAATAAGTACCATATCGCTTTAGTGTCCAGAAACATTTTGAAAAAAGAGGAGTTAGAGCGTGAGGATTATATGGTGGCCATTGACATGCTGCGTGAAACAGTTAGAAGAATTCTGGCGGATATAGAAAAGCTCAAAGAAATACCTGGTTCAGCGACTTTCAGGCTGGAAAAGAACGGCGTTAGCCTTCTTGACCTTAATTATAGAATGTTGGACATTGAAAAATTCAAACTAAGTCCACTTATGGGGCTGATCAGAATAGGGGGGATTACAAAAGATGAGGAGTTGACTAAGGTGTATTTGGGGCATCGCATTTTTGAATTAGGGATCAAGCAGGATGACTCTACATCCCGTGAAAAGGTCCAAGAAGCTGCTCTCAATAATTATCTTCAGGGTGCAAAAACGACGATCGCTTCAGCCGACTTGGGCGCTGCTTTCCAGCAAGGTGCAACAACATCTTCCTTTGCCGGGAATATTCCCACCATGATTCCTCAACTGGGAGAGACCTTTCTAAACAGTATAATAAAGATGGCACAGGAAAACCTTGACGCTAAATTCAGGCAGGATTTGACCCAAAAGATAATAAATGAAGGGCTGGACAAGGTGGGTATCGCGTCAGAAATCAAATACTACCAGATCTTGCTTGCGGGGCTGACAGAGCACGGAAAGGATAGCAGCGGCTCAGGAGTTGCCAAAGTTGTCGGCACCAAGGTAATTGCCTCGGTTGAGGAAGTCTATAAGGCAATAATGCTCAGTATTGATGAAATGAATCAAATCTATGATGGTCTAAGCAAGGCCAACTTAAACCCGTCGGGTATTTTATTTACCGTCCTGGAGCCTGTCGTCCAGTTTCAAGATAGATCCTTATCTTTGAAAAAGACCCTCATCTATATGGTTCTAGCCTGGGTGCTGGTTGAGGGATTTATTTTCATAGGGGTTCTGATTGCCAATTCCTTCAGAAGAAAGGAGCAATAGCTCATAGAACACAATCAGTTTGCGAAGGGGAGTATTCAGGGACAAGTTCTTTCAGCTTGCCCCTTATGCCGGCAGCGTCGTAAGAAAGGGCCGCCGCCTCCAGTTCTTCGATTCCTTTTAGAAGCCATTGCCTGAAGGCCCCCCTGTCGCCTGTGCCGCACCATTTCCCATCATTTTTCAGCATCATTATCTTCTCATGCGCGGTTGGAATAACGCCTTCCCCCACAGTTATAAGCTCTTCGCAGAGCTTCTCGCCGGGTCTTAGTCCGCTTATTGCTATCTCAATTTCCTTATCTGGCTCCTTCCCGGAAAGCCGGATCAGGTCTCTGGCCATATCAATAATCTTGACCGGCTCCCCCATTTCCAGAATAAAAACCTCTCCGCCTTCCCCGAGAGCCCCCGCCTGAAGAATAAGCTGGCTCGCCTCAGGAATTGTCATAAAATAGCGTGTCATCTCCGGGTCGGTTACTGTAACAGGGCCACCCCGGGAGATCTGTTCTTTAAAGAGAGGTATGACAGAGCCTGATGAGCCCACAACGTTTCCGAAGCGAACGCACATCATCCGGCATCCGTTGTCTCCATGGTAAGCCTGCATGATAAGTTCGCAGACGCGCTTGCTCGCGCCCATCACATTAGAGGGTCTAACGGCCTTGTCGGTTGAAACCATTACGAATCGGGAAACGCCGGCGGCTGCAACTTCACTTATTAGATTGAGGGTTCCTATCACGTTATTGCGCACAGCCTCCCATGGATTCCTCTCAAGCATTGGAACGTGCTTATAGGCCGCCGCGTGCACCACTACATCCGGGGTATAGCGTTTGAGGGTCCTCTGCAACATCTCGCGGTCCCTGACATCGGCAAGAATCGTAGCGTATTTAGAGAAATTCAGTTTGTGCTTCATCTCCATCTGGATGCCGAAAAGATTGGCTTCTCCTGCATCCAGGAGGACAATTTCCTGCGGCTCAAAGCGCACTATCTGTCGGCAGAGCTCAGATCCTATTGAGCCCCCGGCTCCGGTGATCATAACCTTGCGGCCCTGCAGATAACCCCGGATGCCTTCCATATCAAGCCTTACCGGAGGTCGGCCAAGGAGATCCTCGTAACTGACATCCCTCAGTTCCTTTACAGAGACTCGACCTTCAACAAGTTCACCCATTCCGGGCAATGTCTTGTAGGGGATCCCGCATGGTTCGCACTGCCTGACTATTCGCCTCATATAGGGGCCTCTCGCGGAAGGCATCGCTATGAGGATCTCGGACGCCTTGCACTTCTTGACAATTGCCGGCAGTTCCTCAACCGAACCAAGCACCGTTACTCCGTGTATAGTTCGGCCGATCTTCGCCGGGTCGTCGTCCACGAGGGCCTCGATCCGGTAGTTCAACCTTCTGCTTTCCTTCAGCTCCCTGATAAGTTTCTCCCCTGCGCTTCCGGCCCCCACAATAATTGCGCGCTTTCCTGCCGGGGTGTCGGAAAGATCCATCTTCTTAGATCCGTTAAAATAATAGCCTTTACCCCATAGGCCCTTGGTGTAGGTGACTCTTATTAGCAACCTGAGTCCGCCCGTGAATATGAGAGTGAGCCCCCAATCAAGCAGGAATACTGCCCTTGAAAAGCCCTGGAAACGGAAAACGAACAGAACAATCGCGGTCATGCCCAGAGTTGATATAACAGTTGCCTGGAGCAGCTTGGACAGATCCGAAATGCTTGTATAACGCCACATGCCTTTGTAGAGACCAAAGGCAATGAAAGCGGCCGATTTCATAATGAGTATTGGGAGGATAAGTCTCCAGTACTGAGACAGGCTTGGTGCAGGCAAACTGAAGTCAAAACGCAGCAGATAGGCGCCAAGCAAAGCGGCGCTGAAAAGCGCCAGATCGCTGAGAAAAAGGATATAGAAATTTTTCCTAAAAAAGAGCATTGAGGAGATATCCTGATTTTTCTGTATCGTTTGCTATAGTAAACGATGTCTTCGGCTTAAGTCTATGTCTCTTTTATGAGTGAAAATGCGTCCAGCCTTCCAGCCATTCAAGGCAAGACGACCACTAATCCAAGATCCCTTGAGTCGTCTGATATTCCAAGCTCTTTGGGATTAAAGGTTCTTGAGACAACAAGGGTTAACACTTTATTTTGTCTTAACTGGTCGTCGCTGACGATAATTTCTTTCCAGGAGGTGTCAGTGAAGACAACTTCCGCCAGGGCATCCCTGTCACCCAGCAGTTTGAGCTTTACAGGCCTTGTGCCGATGTCAGGATGAAGCGATTTTATGAAAAGCCGCCTCTGCGCTTTTCTGACCTTTTCCATAGGCAAGCTGGACTGCCTGCCGGTCCATCTAACCTTGACTGGGCCTTCGATGGACAGTCCCGGAATTGCTTCGTCCCAGCTCTCCCATTCATAAAAACCGATTCCATCAGGCGGCATGATTTCCAATGAAACAGGCCTGCTCACCGCTATACCTAACTGCCTGAAATCATATCCAAGACCTGACTTATAAGGCGTAAATGTCTTATCGAGGTAGAGGTCTATCGAGATATCGCGGCCAGCTATCCCGGGTATGTAATAGTATAGGCCCGTTAAATAATTCTGCTTAAGGTGAACAATATCCAGTTCTCTATCGTCCACAAAGATTTTTAGGGGAACACCTGCAGGTCCGCTCTTAAGATGCTGTAGGTTGTAAACGTATAATCCGAGCAGGTCAGTCTTGGCATCCACCACCAACCTCGCCGTTTTCCAGGTCCAACGCATCGGTCCTACGGCCCATTGCTCAACGCCGTGAAAACCATATTCCAATCTCCTAGATGAATAGGAGCTGAGATTACATCTCTGCAAATATCCTGCGAACAGGAATATGCATAAAATGATCAGAAAAAGCTTATAATGCCGTCCTAGTAAATCGGACATTAAAGGGCCTAATCAGTCAAGCCTGGATGTCAGAAGTTCCGATATGGCCTCCCGGCATCCACTCAGGTCAAAGGCAGCCTCCTTTATTACCCCATCATACAGGTAATATTGAAAGACAACCCGTTTCCCTTCCATAAACTCCTTAAGCAATTGGCCGGGGGATGCCTTTCCGTCATCAATCTCCCAGTTGATATATGTGCCCTCTTTGGGTGTCTTTTTCTCCGAATCGGCAATCGAACGGATGGAGCCGTCATCAATTCTGTAAACAGGCAGCCTGCCCTTAAATGCGCCCTCAAGCTTCTTGCCGAGAATCAGCCATGCGGTCACGGGTCCATTCAGATTCTTGCAGAATTTTAGCGTATGCCCGTCTTCGCTGCGGGTCCGCACTTCTTTATAGATATGCCATTCGCCTGCGGATGCCTCAAGATGTTGAACGAACAGAAGTTCAACCAAGCCGACAAGAACCCAAAGGATCAAAGGAACTTTACTGCGCATTTCCATCCGGTATTTCCTTGAGCAACTGGATAGCGGCCATTATGGGCCAGAAAAGCAATTGCTGGGTTCCTACAAGCAAATGATGACTTGTCAACATGCTGAAAAGATATACTCCCAATCCGAAAAACAGTCCGCCTGTAACCAATGCCGCTGGACTTCCGCCGGCAAGTACCGGCCTCACTCCCTTACAGCAGCTCCAGATGATCATAAGAAAGATCATCAATGCAGGTATCCCCAACTCGGATGCCATCTGCAGATAATAGTTATGGGCATTTTCATGGGAATTCTTGAGCCTGTTCCAGGAAGAGACATCCTGATCATGATACCTTGTTGAAAGGGCATAGTACGTTCCAATTCCTGTCCCCGTCAGAGGAAGTTCCTTGATCATGGATAGAGCCCTGTCCCACAAAACCAACCTCGCCGTCACGCTGCCGAAGTCCGAAGGAAGATTGCTTATATCTGCCAATTTGGCATACCGTTTCAACCCCTTATTTGATGACTCCGAAAAGAAGGACGGCACATACAGAACAGAGCCGACGAGACAGGCGGTTACGATTAAGCTGATGAGCAAATACTTCCTCGCACGGACCGCAATGAAAATAATGCACGATGCCATGAGGGCCAAGACGGTCACGTTGCCGCCGGAAAATGTTATAAACAGTAAAAGCAAGGCCGCCAAAAGGCCGTATGATGCCCGCTTTACTCCGGCGGATGCGTGGAATAAGCTTAGAGAAACAAAAAACAAGACGCTGACGTAGGCTCCGTAGCAATGTATGTCGCTGAATGGCGCCTTGAGGCCGAAAGTAATCCAGTGCAGCTTGGGGACTCCAAAAAAGATACTCATGAATGAAGACACTAAAATAATAGCTGTCTGTATTTGAAAAACCGGCAATATCGCCTTTAAGAGATCTGTCGGTTTGACTTCCACAAGGATCATTCGAAAAAGGAAGAGACCCTGGAGAAGGGTATGCGCTGCATCAAGGGCATGGAGCGCCTCACGCTGATCTCCGAACGGATAATAAAAAAGCCTGTACCATAGAAAATCAAATGGATATTGAACAACCGTTGCAATAAGGGAGATTAGGACGATCCCTGAGAGTATATCGCTCAGATTTTCAGCGGCATTATGGGGCCTGGACGGTCGGTTTCCGCTCAGCATCCTGTGACCCAGCCATGAGATGTAAATGGCTGCGAAGATAGCGTCCGCCAAGGGAAATTCCCGCAGCAATCCCAGCGCCTGAACTCCGCTTATCAAGGGCAAGAGGGAGACAAATGCGAAAAGGGTCAACCTGATGTTCCAAAAAGCTGCCGATGCGCAAAGGAAAAGGCCTGCCGCAATCAGAATAGTTACAAGCGGAGGGGCCTGGAACAAAATAGCCAGGATCAATCTTGCCGACATAAGGAAAAAGGCCACAAACACGGCAAGACGCGTCAATTCAAGGACTTTGTCGAGTGCCATGTCCTGATGCTGTAAGCCTTTCACTTCAGCCGCGCCGAACAAATCAAACACCTCTTCTGATGAGTACCAGGAAAGGATGTAAGACCCTCTTGAGTCCAATCCGCCATGAGGGATAACCTTGCAGACCGTACCTCAGTGTCAACCATGAGCGCTCTGGGAAGAGGGCGCGCCATACAAGGAATGCGGCGTCCGACAATCTGTCCGGCAGTGCCAGAAGATACAGCGCCCTCAGGACGCGGCTCTCGAAGCCCCGGCCGGATAAGATGGCGGAGACCGGCACAAGACTCTTGAGTATGGTGCGGCGGAAGACAGACGGCGCTATCTCATCCAGAGGCAACTGACTATGGGGGTCTCCGAAAATCTCTTCCATTGACTTTAGTACCAGCCAGGCCGCAGCGGAAACCCTCCACTCCAGGGCGCGCCGGGCTACCGCGGCCCAGTCAATGGGGCATTTCCTCTGCATCAAATGGAGATCCATAAGCGTGCGCAGGCCGGCCCTCGACATCTGGTGGTTGACGGCCAGATGAATACAAATGTGAAGCACGCCGTCTTCATTCGTTACTTTGCGGATGTTTTCACTCCCAAAAGGTACGGTCCTTTCCCGTATGGCTCCCTCATCAATGCTTGCAGCATGCCTGATCCACTCGCCTCTGAATAACTTCCAGTGAAGTTCAACGGCTGTTGATCCGGGTTTTGAAAAACCTGTCTCCCCGCCGAACTCATCCTGCAGTGCCTGAGGTCTTGTCGGTTTAGCCCCTGACGAATAGCCAAGGGCCATCATTATGCTTCTTGCATCGTCTAGCCTGCTGCGCTGGATCCACAGATCCGCATCAGCCATAATCCGCAAGCCGATATTTTCATAAAGTTCCTTCGCCAACCATGCTCCTTTGAGCAAAACGACCTCAATCCCGGATTCATCAAAGGCCCGCAGTATCTTATCAAGATCGTTAAACAACAGCAGGTTGCGCTTAGTGGCGGTGAGGTAGTTCGCCTTGAGCCTTTCTTCGCAGGCGGCAGGAACGCTGATGCCTCGGGCTTTGACTACGGCATAGAGAGCCGGGGCGAGCTGGTTTCGTTCCGCCAAAACGATGAGGCTTTCCCATTGCGATTCGGTGATTGTCTCCTGCCGAAGATCTCGCGCTGATAGGAAGGCGCAAAGCCTCTTAGCGTCGGGATTGAGCGCGGCCATCTTTCACTAATCTCCTTGAAAATGAACCTCGAAGCAAGTTGACATCTGGGAAATTGACTTGAGTCCCACAATTGGAGCAGAGATCCGGAAAGCGCGTCCGGCTGATAACCTCAAAAAAATAGCGGTCATCGACCTCCAGGGCCAACGCCATTATTACTGCTGACCTGAACGCCCCAGCAATCCCCGTCCTTAGACTTCCTGAGATCGGATAAAGAAACGATCTTTACGCCGGAATCCTTGATGATCTTAATGATCTCTACGATGCGCATAGTTCCTGGTACCTGTACAATCACATACAGTATCCGCAAACGATATCAAGCCTTTTTGGAGGGTCAGATCTCTATTTCTAGCGTGTTTCGCGCTGCCGGATAATACAAAAGCTCCTTAGCGCCGCATAGCCCGCAAGAGCGCCACGACTCTTTGGATGTCTCCCTCGCTCATGGCCGTGCCGGAGGGGAGGCACAGCCCGTCGCGGAAGAGGGCCTCTGCAACGGCGCCGCCCACGACCTCGCATCCTCGAAACACCGGCTGGATATGCATGGGCTTCCACAAGGGCCGTGATTCTATGTTTTCTGCCTCCAACGCCAGGCGGATATCCTCCCGCGTGGCACCAAATTGGCTCGGATCTACCGTGATAACCGTCAACCACCGGTTGCACCGACCCCAGGGCGCCTCAGGCATGAAAACGATTCCAGAAAGGTCGCCTAGAAGGCGGCGATAGGTCTCGAATATCTCGCGCTTTCGCCTTACCCGCTCCTCCAGAACCCTCAACTGCCCACGGCCTATTGCGGCCAATAGGTTGCTCATACGGTAGTTGTACCCGATCTCCGAGTGTTCGTAGTGGGGCGCAGGGTCGCGGGCCTGGGTGGAGAGTTTGCGTGCATGCTCAATTAATGCCCCGTCAGCCGAGACCAACATACCGCCACCTGAGGTGGTAATGATCTTGTTGCCGTTAAAAGAGAAAACTCCCGCCCATCCCAGAGTTCCAGGAGAGCGTGCTTTGTAGGTAGCGCCCAGGGCCTCAGCCGCATCCTCGATCACCGGAATCTCATAACGCCCGCATACCTCAAGGATCGGGTCCAGATAGGCGCTCTGGCCATAGAGGTGAACAGGAATAACAGCCTTGGGCAGCTTTCCCTGCCGCGCCTTTCGCTCGATGGTCTCGCACACCAGCGCAGGATCAAGGTTCCATGATTCCCGTTCGCTATCAATGAAGACAGGCCTAGCGCCCAGATAGACCACCGGGTTGGCGCTGGCCGAAAAGGTAAGGGTGGAGACCAGCACTTCATCTCCCGGCCCGACGCCCGCAAGGATCAGGGCCAGATGAAGCGCGGCCGTGCCGGAGTATAGCGCCAGCGCGTAAGGCACTCCGACTGCGTCCGCAAACTCCCTCTCGAATGCATCCACCTGGGGCCCGAGCGGCGCGATCCAGTTGGACTCAAAGGTCTCCCTGACAAAATCCTGCTCCAGGCCGGACATGTGGGGAGGGGAGAGGTAGATGCGAGGCCGGTCAGATTTAGGTCTGCTGGTCATTTCATAAATATCCTCTTTCGGAATAGGACCTTTTATTTCAGCTTAAACTATTCTGTGGCTGTTTTGGATTGCCCAGCTCTGACTGCCAAGAGAACTGCATTCGCAATGCATGGCTGTTGTGCCCCAGCGCCAAGGATAAGGATTCGCTTTAAACCCAATCAACCACCTTGCTTCAATTGCAGTTGTTTGGCGGGAACTCCTGCAACCACTGCGTTAGCCGGTACATCCTTATTAACAAAGCTGTGCGCTCCGACAACAGCATTTTCGCCCACAGTCACACCCGGCATGATAACAGTGTGGCTTCCGATTCTAGCGTTTCTCTTGATCAAAACCTGTCCCATTTTGTCGTCAATGGTAGAGAAGGAATAAATAGAGCAATGAGATCCAATCTGGGCATAGTCTTCTAAAACGACACCGTACTTTGCATTGATATATGTGAAAGCCCCTATATCCGTCTTATAACCCAGGACAAGATTTTCCTTATGCTGGATAAGCCAGTTGTACCGAGTTAGTTTGCCTTCTTCGATCTCAGGGTAATTCCAGTTAGCAAAGCGTTCCGTGGGATCACTATCAGCGATGCAGGGCTTTGGCCGGTACCCCCCCCCATGTTTCACCAGATGGAACGGGTTCCGTGACAACAGCGCCCGCGCCTATCACGGCATCATCTCCGATGGTAAGGGGCTTTTCTTCGGTTCCATTGATTATCGTTGCTCCGGTTCCAACGTAAACTCGCTTTCCCAAATGCACCCATCCGGAGACATGGACTCCCGGAGCCAGTGTAGTAAAATCGCCCATAACCACATCATGACCAATCGTGCAGTCCAGGTTTATTTGAACATGCTTTCCGAGGCGGATATTGGTTGTCAGAATACATCCAGCGCAAATTACAGTTCCTTCCCCAATTTCGATCCAATGGGAACGTTCGACGCGGGGATAAACTATCGTGGCAAATTTGAAGCCTGCTTCAGCGGACTTAGCCATAAGCTTTTCACGAAGCTGAGGGTTTCCTATTCCTGCCGCCACAGCAGCGCCTGGATACTCTTGAGTGGCATCTTCAAAGCTCACTACCCGGATCCCGTTCACAAACGTGCCGTGTTTGGAAGACTCATCATCAATGAAACAACCCACCTCGTAGTGCACAGCCTTCTCCGCACATGATTCTATCAGCCACGCAAGCTCCCGGCCAAAGCCGCTGGCGCCGTAAATTAAAATTGGCAGTGCTCTTATTGCCAAAGCTTTTCTTCCATCCTAATGGTCTCTTCCCATGAACTCAGGCATGGTGGCTTCTCCGTCTGCCGAGATGCCTTGCCGCTTTATTACCTTAATGATGGTTAGCAGGATTATCTTTAGGTCTAGAAGGAAAGAGCAATTATCCACATACCAGACATCCAGCGTGAACTTTTCTTCCCAGGTGATGGCGTTTCTGCCGTTTACCTGTGCCCAGCCTGTGATCCCTGGCTTCACCTCATGTCTTCTTGCCTGCTCCGGCTTGTAGCGATCCAAATACTGCATGAGCAATGGCCGCGGGCCAACAAGACTCATTTCGCCCTTGATGACATTCCACAATTCCGGTAGCTCATCCAGGCTGGTTGAGCGCAGCCATTTTCCAAAGCGGGTAAGACGCTCCGCTTCGGGCAGAAGATATCCCTTCTTACCTCGGGCATTTGTCATTGTCCTGAACTTATAAATATTGAAAGGCTTAGCATTTAGACCTGGCCTGGTCTGTTTGAAAAGTGATGGAGATCCCATTTTGATTCTTACTATTATTGTGATGATAGCTAAAATAGGACATAAGATGAAAAGTACGAAAATGGCTAACAAAAGATCTGCCAAACGCTTTCCATGCCTGGTATAGCAACCGCGATTAATTTTCAAGACCACCGCTATTGAACGAATTTCATCAGGTCTTTAATTTGGGACTAATTAAGCGTCTCCGCCAAAAGCCGCATGCGTTTTTCAAGACGTTTCACACCTGAATCCATTGAAAGATGTTCAAGATAGAAGTTTGCTGCGGCTCGTCCCATCCCCTCCCTGACCGACTTCGGCATATGGAATAAAGTTATAACCGCCTCAGCCAATGCCAAGGGGTCATCTGGAGGGCAAGTCAAGCCGGCTCCTGCTCGATTGACTAGGTCAGCGGCATCACCCCTCAAGGCCATGATAACAGGTTTGCCCATGTAGAAGTATGCCTGGGTTTTTGAAGGGATTGTAATTCGGAAAAGCGGCTCATCTTTCAGATGAACCAAGAGAGCGTCAGCCAGGGCAAATAATGGCCCCATCTCGTTAGGTGCCCTTCGCGGCAAGAACTTTACATTCTTCAATCCCATTTCCTCAGTCCTTTGCACCAGCCTGGCTCGATCAACGCCTCCGCCAACCAGCACAAACTGGACTTCGGGTTCGAGTCTAGCACATATCAGCGCTGCATCGAGGAGTGTATCCAGCCCCTGCACAATTCCCATGGTTCCCGCGAACAATACATTGAAGCGCTCGGTTATCCCCAGTTCCTGGGCGAGGGTGTTGTTAGCGGGGACTCGAATCAATTCATTTTCATTACACCAGTTATAAATGACATCAATTTTTTTTGGATCAACTCCACGTCTTTCGAGTTCCTTCTTGAATCCAGTGGAAAGAACGACGATTCCATCAGCGTGGCGATAAAGCCAATCACAAAAGACACGCAAAAGGCGATGAATCGTGTTGCTTCTTAGCATGCCTGAATTTATGACGGATTCAGGCCACAGATCCTGGATATCTATAATGACCTTTGCCTTCCAGAAAAGGCGGAGAAGGAATGCTGCCGGAGTCAGAGTGACCAAATTATAAACGTAAATCAATTCAGGAGGACGAACAAAAAAAGGACCTAGGAATAGACAACTAATTGCAAAGCTTAAGTAATTGATTATACGTCTAGGACCTGACCTGTCGTGACTCGGATAAAGCGCAACGCGGGATACGGGAATACCCTCCATAACTTCCCGCCGGAATAGGCGCACACTGTAACCAGGATAGAGACGGCCGCCGGGATAATTGGGGAATCCTGTAAGTACTTCCACTTGGTGTCCCAGCGCTGCCAGTGCCTTCGCTAAAGGAAGCCCCTTATAAAAAGGCTCTGGCTGGAACCACTGTGTTAGGCACAGGATCCGCATATATTGCTTCTTGCTTTACCCCACACCACACGGTTGACGTAATCGGTGTAACTGATGATGATTCGGGCAACCTTCTCCGATACGTTGGGCACGGCGTAGTCCTGTACAATGCTCAGAATTCTATGTTCGCCACGAGGCTGCGCCTCTAGAACTGCCAGCCCTTCGGCCACCCGGCGCCAATCAAGCCCTACCATCATGACCGCGGCCTCCTCCATTCCCTCGGGCCGCTCGTGGGCTTGACGGATGTTGAGGGCAGGGAAGTTGAGGATGGATGACTCTTCGGTTATGGTTCCGCTGTCGGAGAGTACCGCGCGGGCATGGAGCTGGAGTTTGACGTAGTCGCTGAAGCCGAAGGGTTTATGCAGTTCTACAAGCGATGGCAGGGTGACGCCTTCGCTTTCTATGCGTTTGCGGGTGCGCGGGTGGGTGGTCATGATGATTCGGCTACCGGTCTCGGCCAGGTGGGTCAGTACTTCAATCAGCCCGGCGAACTGCTCCGGGTCGTCCAGGTTTTCCTCGCGGTGGGCGCTCACAAGGTAGTACCCCTCCTCGGTAAGCCCCAGCCGGACCAGCACATCTGAGGCTTCTATCTTAGGCCGGTAGTGGTGCAGAACCTCAAACATGGGGCTGCCGGTTACGATTACCCGATCCGGGGGCAGCCCTTCCCGCAACAGATACTCACGCGAGATCTGGGAGTAAGGCAGGTTGATGTCGCTGATGTGATCCACGATCTTGCGGTTTATCTCCTCGGGGACTAGCTGGTCGAAGCATCGGTTGCCTGCCTCCATGTGGAAGACGGGAATCTTCAGCCTCTTGGCGGATATGGCTGCGAGGCAACTGTTGGTGTCGCCCAAGATCAGCACGGCGTCGGGCTTCTGTTCGCGCAACACGGTATCCGAGCGGGAAATCACCATCCCGATCGTCTCGGCTGCTGTTTTTCCCGCTGCTTCAAGGAAGAGATCGGGTTTTCGGATCTCCAAATCTTCAAAAAAGATTTGGTTCAGCTCGTAGTCGTAATTCTGGCCGGTATGGACGATCAACTGCTGGTCGTAACGGTCCAGGGATGCCATAACGCGTGACAGGCGGATGATTTCAGGACGGGTTCCGATGATGGTGGCGACTTTCATTCAAGTACCTCTTCCCATGTGGTATCCGGCCTCTCCGGATCAAATACCTCGCTGGCCCAAAATAGCGTCACCAAGTCGCTTGTTCCCACATTCTCGATGGAATGTGTATAGCCGGGGGGAATATCCAATACTCGATATTCTTCTCCCCTTACACAGTGTTCAATAACCTCACCTCTATCAATATGCCGAAACCGGATTATGGCCTTGCCCTCCACTACCACAAATTTCTCGGCCTTGCTATGGTGATAATGGTTCCCCCGTACTACCCCCGGTTTTGTTCTTGATATAAAAATCTGCCCAAAGGCAGGCGCCTTGATAAATTCCGCGAGACTTCCGCGTTTATCGGCCTTGATTTCCAGACCATACCCGAAATCCGAACCATCCAGATAGCTCAAATAAGTGGCGTAAAGAGCCTTTACAAAGGGCTTCGAAAAATCCGGCAGCAGGAGGGTCCTGCGCAACTCTCGAAAGGATTGAATCAAACCAGCCAGCTCTCCAAGGCTTATCTTGTAAGAGGGCAGGGGGGTGGCAAACCGAAATCCTGACTCCGCTACGCCCCGCAACTCCCCGACCAACGCCTTCACCACATCATCAATATAGGTAAGCTCTATTTCCTTCTTAGGATCGGATATCTGAATGGGCAGATCATGGGCGATATTATGACAAAACGTAGCTGTCACCGAATTGTAATTAGGCCGGCACCATTTTCCAAAGAGGTTCTTGAACCGATATACCACGCACGCCGCTCCCGCCTCCCCGGTAAACCGCCGCAGCACCTCCTCTGCATTCCGCTTGCTGATCCCGTACGCATTATCCATTTCCGCCTGAATCGAGGAAGACAGCACAATCTTGGGCGCCCGACCCAACTTTGTCAGTCTTCGGCAAATCGTTTCAGTGGAACCGGTGTTCCCCGTATAGAACTCCTCCTCCTTCTCCGGCCGGTTCACACCGGCCAGATGGAAGATTACATCCGCCTGCCGCAGCCCCTCTTCCAGCACGCTGTCATCTGTGCGCAGGTCATACTCGTACAGCTTCACATCGCCCCGCCGCCTCAGCGCCACCCCCAGATTCCGTCCCACAAAGCCTTTAGCCCCGGTTACGAGTATGTTCATGATATCGTGTCCTTGTTCAATGAGAAGGTAAGAACGTAAGAGGGTTAGAAGGCAGCCTGGGAAAAGCGAGGAGTTCAGAAGATTAGAAGGTTAGGGGGTTAGCCTTTGTGGAGGTCACTCCCCCTCCCCCCGTTCTTGCCTACTCGCACCGACTCTATTCAAACCTCATAGCCGCTGCTCAAAACCTCTCTCGCAAATGGATTGGAGGAATTGAAATCGGCCTCCCTGATGGGATGGGGCTCGATTCGCGTGTCAAATTTCCGCCGGAGCTTCATCAATTCAACCTGCATCTCAAAGGCGTCAGGCACCCTTTCAAAGACGATGGCTATGTCCATATCACTGTTTTCACCATAGGTCCCTTTGGCATAGGATCCGAAAATGAAAACCTTCTTGATGCCGGGCATGCTTCGCTTCAAGAAGTCGGCGTACTTGACGACGACGTCAGGAGCGCATCTTTGATCCATGTTCTCAATCCCTTAATTTCTGCAATCCACTTTTCTGCGAAATCTCGTGTGCATTTCTGGTAAAACTCTCTTTTATAATCTTCATATCTCGCCCTGAGATTGAATGTGGAAATGCTATCGAGGACATCCTTCTGACCTTCAGTAAGCGGCAGCCCCGCCTTCTCAGCCAACCGGACAAGATCATGAATAAAAGGTGGAGTTACATCAATGTGCTGAACATACCAGGCCTTGAGCAGCTTTTCCAGAACAAGATGCCCGATGAACAATGCCCAGGTATAGTCTGCCTTTTCAAGCAGGTGCTCCATAGCCCTGAAATCGCTCTCTGAACTCTCAATCCAATATTTCAAAATCTCATCTTTGTCCACAAACCCCTCTCACTATCTTCCCTTCTGACCCTCTCAACCTCTTGCCCCTACCTTGCGCCTTCTGTGCCTTTTTGCGGCTAAGACACGTTACCCTTCGTGCCCCTCGTGCTCTTCGTGGTGAATTTCCTTCCTCACAATCTCCAACTCCATCAACATCTCGCACATGCCATCCACATCAAGCCTCTCCGTATTGTGCGAGTTATATTCCGCAGCCTCTGAAAACTCCTCTGCGCCTTCCGAAAAATAACACGAATAATTTAGATCCCGACAATCCGCCGGCACTCGGTAATAGTCCCCCAAATCCTCCGCTTTGGCCATTTCCTCCCGGTTGAGAAGAGTCTCATAAAGCTTCTCTCCATGCCGTGTCCCAATAACCCGCACCGGATTATCAGCCTTCAGCAGTTTCTTTAACGCCAATGCCAGTGTCTCAATCGTGGCCGCCGGTGCCTTCTGAACAAAGATGTCCCCCGGCTGCCCATGCTCAAAGGCATACACCACCAAGTCCACCGCCCCCTCAATCGTCATCATAAATCGAGTCATATTTGGATCTGTTACCGTCAAGGGCTGCCCAGCCTGAATCTGCTGGATAAACAGGGGGATCACCGATCCCCTGCTTCCCATCACATTCCCGTATCGGGTTCCGCAAAAAACCGTCCCACCATTGCTGAAGTTCCGGGCCTTGGCCACCATCATCTTCTCCATCATGGCCTTGGACATTCCCATTGCATTGATTGGATACACCGCCTTATCAGTACTAAGGACAATCACATGCCCAACCCCACACGCCAGCGCCGCCTTCATAACGTTCTCGGCCCCCAGGGTGTTGGTCTTTACCGCCTCCAGAGGGAAAAACTCGCACGAAGGCACCTGCTTCAGGGCCGCCGCATGAAACACCAAATCCACCCCGTTCATCGCCGGCAGAATACTCTCGTATTCGCGCACATTCCCCAGGTAGAATTTAACCTTTTGATTCTTAAGCGCATTCCTCATATCATCCTGCTTTTTCTCGTCTCTGGAGAAGATTCGAATTTCGCTAATATCCCCATTGAGAAAGCGCTTTAAAACCGCATTGCCAAAAGTGCCGGTGCCTCCCGTAATCAACAGCTTTTTGTTCTTAAACATTCTCAACCGCCCCTTATCCCTTGAATTTGCCACCACGAAGAGCCAGCACACCCTCTGCCATTACCATCCTGCTTTTTCTCATCTCTGGAGAACATACGAATCTCACCAATTTTCCCATTTAGAAACCAATTTAACACCGTAGTGCCGGGGGTGCCGGTTGTACCCGGTGAAGGAGTCTTGTGTTCCTTAGCATTATAAATTTTTCGTTTTATATACGACGGTCAACCAAACGCATTACAATGCTTAACAAACCACAAGAAGGTCTTCTCCAACCCCTCTTCCAGGTTATAGTGAGGCTCAAAACTGAGAAGATTTCTTGCCTTAGATATGTCGGAATAATTCCGGCGAATCTCCCCGGCCTTTTGCTTTTCGTGTATGAGTTCGCTCGTCTTTCCCAAATACCTTTGTGCAAGGCGATTGAGTGCATTGGCCACTTCCAGAACGGTGTGCTCTTGATGTGTTGCAATTTGGAAGACTTCTCCTCCGATACTAGGGGCCATAGCTGCCAAGCCGATGGCCTCTACAAGGTCCTCTATGAAAATAAAGTCCCTGGTCTGGGTGCCGGCGCCATAAATGGGTAGGGGGTCTCCAGCCATAAGAAGCTTTATGAATTTAGCGACCACGCTTGACTTTTTGGAGGACCTTGGGCCATAAACATTGCCAAACCGCAGCGCAACCGTCTCCAGCCCGAACGAACCGAAATATGCTGAGCAGTATCCTTCACCGGCCAGCTTGCTTGCACCGTATGGACTTAACGGGCGCGGGGCCATGTTTTCGTGTATGGGGGGCTCCTGCTCACCCAATGGCGCCCCAGAAGAGGCAAACACAAATCGTTTCACCTGTCGTCTCCGCGCGGCCTCAAGATAGTTGAGGGTGCCCAATACATTGGTTTTGCAGTCTCCCATCGGGTTCTCGATAGAGGGGAGGACCCCTGTATTGGCAGCCAGATGGACAATCACGTCTATGTCCTCAGCCGCAGTTAGCGCCAGTTTCTCATCCAGGATATCACCGACTATCAGTTCAACAGCCGCATTGGCATCTCTCTCCTCGCTGAATATGCTAACACCGCCCAAATCATCCCGTGTGCCCACCGATAAGTTATCCACCACGCGTATTCGTTGGCCGCCTCTCGACAGAAGAGATCCAATAAGACTCGTACCGATGAAACCGCAGCCGCCTGTGATGAGCCACTTCATCACCATTTTACACCTCGAAAGATGACGTGCTTCCGGATATTGTCGCGATACTGCTCCACCACTCGAAACATCCCTGCCAACACATCATCAGTCAAATAATGCGGCTTCACCCCCAGCTCGATCAGCCCCTGGTATGTGGGGTTATAATAATGCTCTTCCGCCTCTTTTCGCGGGTTTTCAATATGCTCGATCTTCACATCGTACCCCATTTTTCTACCGACCCGTTGCGTCATTTCAGCCAGCTCATTCACACTGAAGGTCTCCATGATCTGGTTAAAAACCCTCAATTCCTTCTTGCCCGCCGGCTTCTGCTCCGCCATATGCACACACTGGAGCGTATCCTTTATATTTAGGTATCCCCTCGTCTGCCCCCCCTTCCCATACACAGTCAACGGATATCCCACCACCGCCTGCGCCACAAACCGATTTACAATCGTCCCAAATATCTCATCATAATTGAAAATCGTCCTCAGGTGCTGCCTCTCAGATTTCTTTGTCGTCCGACCTCGGTCTTCCGCCCTCTGTCCTCCGCCCTCTGTCTGCTCGGTTTCAATCCCGTACACCGGCCCCTGCATCAGGTCCGTCACCCGAAGATCCCACATGCGCACGCCGAACCAAAGCAAATCTGTGTCCATGACCTTGGTGGTATGATAGATAGAACCTGCCTGCCTGGGAAAAAGGAACCTGTCTTTCTTGCCCTTATGCTCTATATCAATCCATCCTTCTTCAATATCAATTTTAGGCGTGCCGTATTCTCCCATGGTACCCAGCTTGATAATATGGGTATCCCTGGAAAAATCACGTACCGCGAACATCAGGTTGTTTGTTACAAGGAGGTTGTTTGTGATGGTGATGTTTGCATACTTGTAATTGATAAGCGAGTAGGGCGCAGAAGGTTGTTCCGCGTAATGGAAGACTGTTTCCGGGATACCGGAAAAATTGCCGTCAACAGCCCATGAATATTGAATTCTCCCATCAAAAAATGATCGCATCACCTCCGGTTCCGTCAGGTCCCCGATCACCACCTTGATCTCTTTTCCGGTCAGTTCATGCCACGTTTTCGCCCGTTCAATGAGTGTCGGCACCGGATAGAGCATCCCCACATCCAGCTCGGTACAGGCATTCCGCCGGAAATAGTTATCTACCACCGTGACTTCGTAACCACGATCCGAAAAGTACATTGCCGTCGGCCAGCCGAGATAACCATCTCCACCCAAGATCAGGATATTGCTCATTCGAAATCGTCTCCTTGCTCCTTTTTCAACACCTCATCTATCATGGCCAATATCGTTGCGTGGGATGGGCTTGGACCTCGTCAAATTCTTCAAGAAGGTTGTTACTCATCAAAAACTCTCGGAGTTCCTTCTTATCCAAGGCAGGTTCGTTTGCCGAATGATAAGCCTTATCCAGACTGGTGTGGATGACATCTTCATAGGCATATTCAATTTCACGGTAAAGAGATCGAAATGCGGGTAACACCACAAAATAACGTGCAAGCTCCCAGGTACGGGAGGTCTCCTCGTCGCTCATGAGTTCTTCGTACAGTTTTTCACCCGGCTTGGTTCCAATCATAGAAATTGTGATATCCTTTGGCGCGTGTCCGAATCCGGTGGCCAGATCCTCGATCATCACCTCTGCCAGGTCCCTGATGCGAATGACAGGCATTTTGGTGACAAAAACCTCGCCGCCACGCGCAATAAGTGCCGAGTCAATAACCAGACGCACGGCCTCCCGGATACTCATAATGAAGCGGGTCATCCGCTCATCGGTCAGTGTGACCGGCCCGCCTTTTTCAATCTGCTTTTTGAAAATCGGGATAACAGAACCGCGAGATCCAAGGACGTTCCCGAAACGGGTGGATGCGAAAACCGTTTTACCCGATCGCATATTGCTGTTGGCCGCTGTCATGAGTCGCTCGCCCATGAGCTTGGAGGTCCCCATCACATTGGTTGGGTTCACGGCCTTGTCCGAACTAGTAAAGATCACCCTTTCAACCTGGTTTTCGCAGGCGGCGTCCACAATATTGCGCACGCCCAGAATATTGGTCTGCACGGCTTCAAACGGAGACCGCTCACACAAAATCACATGCTTGTATGCTGCGGAGTGAAAGACAATATCAATGCCCTGAAAAATGCGGACCAGCTTATCCCTGTCGCGGATATCGGCCAGCAAAAAGCGACAATGATCATGGTTAGGATATCGCTGCTCCTGGAAAAAAATTTCGCTTTCATTGTTGTCAATGCCGATCACCTCGCCGGCGCCATAATCCTCGACCAATTGCCGGACCAGCTCACTTCCAATCGTTCCGCATGATCCAGTGACAAGTACGCGCTTATCTTTGAAAAACATCAGGTTACCTCATTCTTCCACTTATTTAATTCAGCCAGCTCGCGATAAAACAGGGCATGCCTCTGCGCGCATATCTTTAGATCAAGATTGCCAACAGCAAAGTCCCGTGCATTTTTGCCCATACGCGTCCGGAGGGCCTTGTCCTGAATCAGGATGGATATTTTCTCCGCCATTTCTTCTATATTGCCGACCGGCACACAAAAACCGCATTGCCCCTGTTCCAGATAGTTTTTAACATCGCCGACATCGGTTGACACAATGGGCATGCCCATGGACATCGCTTCAAATACTGTCATTGGTCCGGCTTCAAAATGGGAAGTGCAAACAAAAATATCTGCCGCCTTTAGAGCCGCCGGGACATTATTTGAGGGGCCTGTGAAATAAAAATTTTCAATTTGTTTTTCTTTCATTTCTCTTTTCAGTTTTCCAAAATACGGTGCATGATTTTGATGAACAGGACCGACCACACAAAAAGACAGGGCGAGAGGCGGAAACTGTTTGGACAATACATCGCACACTTCAATCAGCTCTTCTATGCCCTTTCCATAATTGACATTGCAGACGGTCATAATTTTTATGCCCGGCAATTTCGCAATCCCGGCATCAGCCGTCACCGTATCGGGATGAAATCTATCCGTATCCACAGGCGGATTAATAATATAATTTTTTCTCCCTTTCAACGCGCTATCTTTCAAGTAATAATCCCTGGACCTCTGGCACGAGGGAATGAAAGCATCCACCATCTGGCTGGCAAGAAAGGTGAAAACAATTTTTATGACCGGCAAGGTGTTTGTGTCATTGAGATGATATACAACAGGCGCCCCGGTTTTCGCCAGCCTGGCGGCAATCATTCCCTTGATCTGCCAGCAGCCGTTGCAGTGAATGACATCACTTTTGTTCTTTATGAGGAGTTTTCTTAAAGAAAGAACCTCCGGGAGGAAAAAGATGACAAATCCGATTAAGTGACTTAATTGAAGGGTCATCCGGTGTAAACGAATGGGCATGCATGAAATGCCGGTTTTTTTTAGTTCATTGATAAGAATATCGGAATCGATAACAGGGCATACAACAGTCGTTTCAACCCCCATGTCCTTTAACACTCCGGCCACTTTTGCAATTCTGGACTGAGGACCGCCATAACGGCCTTCTTCTGTAATATTGATGACTTTCAGAGTTTTCTTTTCGCGATGTTCATCGTTTATTTGCCGAATCATTACTTTTAGAGAGGGTCTCATGAAATGGGAGCACATTCGCAAATTTTTACTGATTCTGATTTACTATGAGTAACTCTAGCATTTTTGATGACAAAAACTTAAGAAACTGTCGAGCTCAGACCAAATTCTATGCTACTTCATCGAACGAATTAGCAAGCAGCTCATTGGGGGAATCATTAATTCTTTAAGGGTAACAACAATACGCACTTTGAAGTCAAGGACTCTGCGCTTCTAAATAGACACTTTCATCCGCCCTTTCTTTTAGGGGTAGCTCGCCAGGATCAGGAATGATAGTTGCTCCGGGGGGCAAAATGCGCGGTTTCAGAAAACCCATTGAAGATAGCAAAAGAGCCATCGACGGGCCATCATACATCCACTGATGATGTCTGTTCCCAACTATTAAGAATTTTATCTTATCGGCCATTTTATTGGGTTTTGGATGGGCTAATAAGGTTCTTTCTATAAACTTGTTTCCATCCCCATCTAAGAGATATTCATCAATAAGTTTTCTGAGGTTCAGACTGGTGGTGATTTGGAAGATTCTGCCAAAACAAAACCGTCTAATGCTATTTGGACAGGACGTGCTAACCGAATTCATTACCCCACCCAACATATCCTTGACACATCGGCTTCATGATGCTTGCCAAATGCCCTTCCTGGCAATCTTAGAGAATGAGTTTCCTTTTAGCCATATCAGTTACCCATGCCTTAATATGACTTGGTGAAACCAGACAGCCCCCTTAGAATCCTTTTTGCGTTTGGGATGATATCAAATTCCTTGGCCGCCAACGCCCTCCCTTCTATACCGATATGTTTGGCAAGGGCTTCATCGCTTAGAAGAGTCTCTATGCATGTTACTAATGAGTTAACATTGCCAGGCTGCGCTATCATCACATTTTTACGGTCTTCTACCACCTTCACAATATCTCCCACCGATGTTATAATTGTGGGTTTTCCAGTTGCCAGATATTCACCAAGTTTGATGGGCATGGCCACTCGGTTCACAATATGATCAATTTTGGGAGAGATCAGGATATCAGCCTGTCGAAGAAGATCTACAACCTCCTCAAGTGTAAGACCTCTAACGATTGAAATGTTTTCCGCCATGTTTCGTTGCTCAATCCCTGTCTTCAGCACGCTTATCTGCGTTTCAGAGCGCGCAAATGTTGCAATTATTAACCGCAATTTTGAGTTTCTGTTGGTTTGACACACTCTGGCGAAAGCATCGACCAAAATCCATTCACCTTCAAAGCCACCAACGCTACCGGAAAACACGATCAGTTTTTCATCTTCTGTCTTTCGAAATTTCCTTCTTAGGGGACTCTTCTCTTTGGGAAATAACTTCGAGTCAACAGGGGGGTAAAACTTCAAGATCCTTTTACGTTTCGAAAGTCTCCTGAAAGCCTTCTCTAAAGGTGTACTTACCACAAAGAAAACATCAGAAAAATGAAAGCTGCTTTTGTAAGCAATTGTCTTAAAAAGCATGTCACGAAATTTGCTTTTATATGAAGACTCAGCGCTGTAAAAGTGGTCTGTTTGAATAGCTGCTAATCGATATCCAGCGATTTTCCATAACGGTGACAAAAGACCACCTCCGAAATTCATTCCATATATAACTATCCAGTCGTACCTCGAAGGCGGAAAGGACTCTTGGAGACACCAAAACACGAACAAAATGTGCTTCCAAGTCCTTGTGAATGCAGCCGCATTATCTTTCTCTTTACGAACATTACAGCATTTTATGCAAATTCCATCAATTTCATATCGTTTTAAATTAGTTGTTTCAGGAACCAATACGGTGACTTTATGGCCCAATACTACCATCCCTTTAGCAAGCATATGGACACAGCGAGCTGCTGCACCACCAAATGGAAAATCCCTGACTCCAATTATCAATATTTTCATTTTTGTCTTTGTGTTACCAAACTATAATAAATCAACTCAATGGTTCCCAGTGATTTCTTAAACATTAAAAATGTAAGTTTTTTTCACGTTTTTAAAGCACCAGACAGAAACTTATACCTTAGCAGACTGTCCCGTTGGCGGGGATAACTATAATGAGATTCCATAAGACCCCATATTCCACAATCGAATCGATTCATTAACGATTTCTCTAAATCGCTCTTTCTGTATATTGGCCTCGTGTTTAACCAACGCGATATTACGAGCTAACGTCCCAAGGCCTTTTCTTAGTTCAGGGCTTTCTATTACTGTTTTTAATGCATTCTCTATGCTTTTTCGGTTTAGATCACATAGCATTATGGCAGCCTTGCTATTTTTTAGATATTGAATAGAAGCAACCTCAGGTGGGCCAAATCCCAATATACAAGTGCCGGACATCATGTACTGCGGAATTTTTGTTGAGAGCGAGTACTTAGTATATTTCCTCATTTTTGAATCAAAGCTTTCTACATGGACCAGCACATCCGCTTCATTTTGCAATTCTGCCACTCGCTCTGCGCTAGCGGTTCCCCCTATCCTCATGACCGGGTCAATATTTAGTTCATGTCCCACCTGTCGGATATCTTGGGGAAACGTATAAATCGTTAACTCTCCTAAAATATCTCTATCGCGCAGTTTATTCAATGCGATACCTATTTCGCGCAGCATTCGCCAGCGATCAAGCGCGACACTACCGATATATACAA
>JBGSUA010000151.1:0-19303 GCA_041753575.1 Desulfatiglandaceae bacterium | reverse complement strand
TCAAGAGGGGAAGGAAATCGTCGGGGTGAAGGTATTCGATCTGTCTCAGGACTTTGTAGAATTCTCTGTTGGAGGCGCTCAGTTTACCTTCAGCCCTCAAGAGATAAAGCTTTGAAATATCTTCTCTGATTTCATCCCACTGATCAATTACAATCTTCAGATTGGTCTCGTTTAACTCTCCAAACTGTTTCTCAAGCCGGGATTTTAGTTCTTTCAACTGAGCGATATAATACGCCCTTGAAGAGTGCTTATAAGGGGCCTTTGGGTTATAGAAGAAATAGCAGGGCTTATTGATGCCAAGGTAGTCGTTTACTATGGATGCCAGATTCTGAATCGAATCACATGTGTGGGGGAAAAAAAACGCGTCCAGGTCGGAGCATTTGCCCTGCAGTATCAGTTCAAGGCCTAGACTCACGACAGAGCAAATATAACTTTGGAGGTGAGCATTTGCTTCTCCAAGCTCGAGGGGCGGGTCCCATATCTCAACCGGTAAAATGTTCAACGCCAGCAGGATTTCACGCGGATATTGCGCGGGGAAAACACCCACAATGCTGCGCCCATGCGACTTCTTCTGCTCCAGGATGTAGTCCTTGCGCGTCCTTGTCTCCTGGTTGATGCACATAATATTAATAAGCTCAGCCCCTGCAGCGATTGAAATGCACTAATGAATCAGGAAGTATAGGTCCCGGCAATAACAGTGTCAAGGTGTGGGTTTAACATGGCAGGGAAATCGCTTTTTTATCCCTTACTTTTTTCCTTTAGGATTCTTATGAAATCCTTGAGAGACTGCTCATTACCGAAGGTTGAGGAAAAAAGCTGTTCACTCCATATATTGAGTCCCAATTTGAAAATCTGGTGAATCACATAATCGGTATCTTCCGCGCCCTGGGATCGCAAGAGCTGATAAAGGAGATCCTCAGGAACCTTAATAGGATAGACAGCCGCACGAGCATCGGTGTCTGCTTTGAGGAATTCTTGAATGCTCTTGAGCATCCGTAGGTCAACGTATTTTTTTTGAAACTCCTGTTCGTCCATTCTTCACCGATTGCAGTTGATCAATAAGGATACCTGTCGAGAAATCTGCTTGGATTTAGGAATGCAAGACCCCAAAAGGGTCAGCTAATGGTAACTCTACAGTATTGAGAGGGAAGGTCAAGCTCAATGCTTTATTTTTATTGGTACTGCGATGCCGGCAACAGTCATAAAGACGCTGTCGGCTCTTTGAGCTATGTCCTGGTTCAGGCGTCCAGCAAGATCTCTAAACCTTCTCCCTAGCGGATAAGGAGGAACGACCCCGCAGCCTACCTCATTAGCCACAACCACAATGGACTGACTACGTTTTTCAAGGGCCTTCATAAACTTATCTATATGACTTGCAGTCTCTGCATCATCGTGTTTGAGGATCAAATTACCAAGCCAGACAGTGACACAATCAATGAGTACTACATCGGCCCAATTGCATCTTTCCCTCAAAGCAAGACCTAGCGAAAAGGGCTCCTCTACCAATTCCCACCTCTCTCCCCTCGCCTCTTTGTGGAGCTTTATCCGCTCTTCCATCTCCTCGTCTTTTGCTTCAGCAGTAGCCAAGAAAAGAAGAGACGTATAATGGCTCTCAGCGTATTGCAATGCCCACGAACTCTTGCCGCTTCTCGCTCCTCCTATCACCAAGACCAGTTCCTTTAGAGGTTGAAAGTCATTTTCCATAGGTAATTTGGCGCTAGAGGATCAATTCCGCGCCCTCATAGGCGGCTTCTATGGGAAAACGAAGATTCCTGATCTTTGCCATCTCTCTGCATGCCTTAACTGTCGCAGATACCTGCCCGTCCTTTCTGGCTGGATCGTGGTGAGTAAAATAGAAGCTGCCTACCTTTGCCTGCTCGGCAAGATCCAGCGCCGCGACATAATCAGAGTGGCCCCAGCCGGCTCGCTTCCTGCGTTCCTCGGGAGTGTATTGGGCATCGTGGATCAGTATATCGGCTCCCATGCAAAACTCCTTGTAATCCTTAGGCTGCCTCCCTACCCAGGCGTCATCCCTCAGTTCATTGTCTGTAATGAAAACCATCGTCTTTCCGCCTTCCCTGAACCTGAATCCGAATCCGCCCTGTGGATGCTGGAGAGGAATAGTCTCTATGGTGGTATCTTCAATTGTGAGCGGACCGTACTTGAGACATTCCAGATAATGTATGTCGGCCCGCAGATCCTCAAATTTCACGGGGAAAAACCCGTCTCCCATACGCGTGTCAAAGGTAACCCTGAGGCCCTTCATGCAGGTTGGAAATCCGTCTATGAATAGTCTGCTGCTGGAAGAATAAACCGGGGCAAAAAACGGGAAGCCAAGCACATGATCCCAATGAATATGTGTTATTAGAAGATATACTTGAACACTTTCGCCAAGTGATACAAGATAATCTCCCAGAGGACGGATTCCTGTGCCTGCATCTATTATGATTCTGGTGCCTCCGGCAAGGATGATTTCAAGACAGGTAGTATTCCCGCCAAAAACCGTCGTGTCTTTTCCCGGGACCGCAATGGAGCCCCTTGTTCCCCAGAACCTAATCTTCATGCCACTCCAAAGGTGCCGTCCGACGGCTCAGGCACAATAAATCCCGCAGTAGGTCCCTGCTAAGTAAGATTGTGCCCCCAAGTTGTCGCAGCCCTATCCGATCATCTTTTCGGAAGACATTCTCCATTAATCACATTTTCCAATAACTCGGTAGTTCTATTTAGCGAATCTTGCTTAAGGTGTCAATAAAAACGCACGGTATAATCTATAGTTTTCTTTTTGCGATCCTTGACCCCTTGCTTTCTGTTCTGCTATTTAGTTCACATAAAAATCTAAAGGTTTTCAACTTATCACAGAGGAAATCGCCAGCATGGAACCTTTTAAGATGAACACCAGATTGGATCAGATTCTTGAGGTAATCAACATGGTGTGATGTTAGTAAACACAAACGGCACCATAAAAGTAGTCATCAGGGCTTTCGCGCAGTTGACGGGGTTTTCGCTCGACGAGATTGTGGGAAAGCCCTGTACCATTCTTAATTGCGACGGATGTGAGAAGACGCTTTTAGGAGGCGGTGAAAACTTGTGCAATTTAAAGGAAGTGAAGGGTGTAAGCCGTGAGGCAATGGATGCAATAATGAACTATCGGCAGCCCGGCAATGTCAGGGAACTCAAGAGCGCGCTGGAATATGCATTTGTTCTGTTGGAAAGTCCCCTTCTGGGGATTGATGAACTCCCTACTCCCATTACTTCCTCCTCAAACTAGAGTCAACCGCCTATTTCTAAAATCTCAAGTGATCGGCAGGCGGAAAAGGATTCCCTAATAGCCGCCTTGAACATGAGCGGCGGAAACCAAAGCAGCGCGGCAAAGATCCTGGGGGTTAGTCGTGTCACGGTGTGGAACCGTATGCGTAGATATGGCATTGATATACAAAAGAGCCTGATGGCCTGAGACCCGAAACCGGGATTGAGAAAAACAGGGGCCGCAGCACAGATCACTATGACCCCTGTTTCCCAATCTAGTCCTTATAACAGCAAAAGATCTGATCTTCCATGATAGCGACCTTATCATTGAGGAAACGTGTCCTGAATCCAGCGTTTCTGAGTATTGTATAACCCATCTCCGCCCTGAGGCCTGTACGGCAATGCACCACTATCTCTTTGTCCCTAGGCAGTTCACCAAGCTTTGCCTGAAGATCATCTACAGGGATGTTTTTTGCGCCCTTGATCATACCCATGCTTGTCTCAGCCTTGGTCCTGACATCAAGTATGACCTTATCTTCCGGAAGATTCCGCATGACATTTACGAATTCATCTGCTGTTATTTCGCCCGGATGAGGTCTTGGAATGTAAAAAATCTCAGTTCTGACCGATCCTGATTGAGTTAGCCCTTTCTTGCTTATCCAGTCTTTATAGCCCCCTTCAAGGACATATACCCTCTCAAACCCCCAACCGACTATTTCCTTTACTACCTTAGAAAGGCCCGCAAGGTTGGTTTCATCGCTGTAAAGAACCAGATATGCCTTCTTGTCCAGAGGAAACTGGTTTTTTTGTTTGATCACATCCGCAAGGGGTATTGCAACCGCCCCCTGTATATGCCCCTTTTCAGCCTCGGAAGGGCCTCTTGTATCTATCAAAACGATGTATCCGAGCCTTTTAGACACAAAATCAAAGTTACTGAGCAGCGCATTACCGTTCTTGACCCAGTCCGGAATTCCTGCATGATAGACTTTTATATTGGTGTAGCCGGACTTTGCCGCCATCCTGGCGGCCATAACGCTCAGCACTCACCTGAAGCCTTCGCAGTAAAATATAATTCTAGCATTTTTGTCTTTGGGAAGTCGGTCAGACAGCTCTCCCATTTTAGGAAAGGGAATTGATATTGCGCCGGCAATATGTCCTTCATCAAATTTAACTTCCGGTCTTGAATCAATCAGAGTAAATTTGCCCTTTTCAGGACCCATTAGAATAAGCTTTTCCATTTCTGCTGTGGAAACAAGCTGTTCGTCCGGCACCTTGATTTTAGGTTTGGCTACCACCTTTGTAGCGACAAGATCGGCTCCCGTCTTGGTAAAGTGAACCCTTACCGGTATAGGGGCCTTCAGGCCTTTCATCCCTTCAGCATTTACTACCTCTGTGTCGTCGCTGAACTTGAAGAGGTGCTTTTGGCCCTCAAGGGTAACCTGGAATGTCTTTGCCTTATTCGACAGGCTGTCAAACTCGCCGGCAGCTATGTCGGCCTTATCCTTATACTCAGCGTGACACACAATGCACCTTTTGGAAACAAATCCCTCACCCTGGACGGCATGCACTGATGTCGCCCCTGAGATAATCCACAGGCAGGCCACAGCAGGCAAGGCCGCAAAATAATTTCCTCTCATTTAATTCAATCCTCCTTTCGAGATAGATTGAGCAGACACCCATTAAGTACTAACCTCAAAGAAAATTACTAGAAGCAATATCAATGCCGTTATCAAAGTGACCAAAACAGTTTAGACTGTCCTATTCACTAGGCAGATAGGAAGCGTTTTCCTATACACATAGTTACAATTGTTAAGATCAAGTTTACAACTGTCAAGAGCGGGAGGCCATCTTATAAAAGATCGAAAAGCGGGTCATGGAAAGGTTGGGCAGAAACAAAGCACATATATCTTCTAGAGACCGCACCCCGGCTCAATTGGCCGTGGTGCGGTTCCATGTGAGACGAAGAAGTTAGCAGGTTACTTTAATAACCATCGAGCCACCGGTGTCGCCGGCAGCGCATCCCGCCCAGAGTAAATATCCACCGCCTTTTTTAACCACCTCTTCAATTCCCTCAATGATATTTCTTCCCGCAGTAGGTCCCTGCGGATGCCCATAGACAAGCGAGCAGCCATAATTGTTAAAACCCTGAGCCTGGGAACCGTTCGGCACAATCCCGAATTCCTTCGACATAAAAAGATCATTTACTGCGAAAGGATTGTGTGTTTTGATCGCCTTCACGTCCTTAATCTTGATACCGGCCTTTTCAAGTGCCATTCTCGCAGCAGGCACGGGCGCGGCAGCCATGCATCCCTTTTTGGCTCGCGAAAATCCGTAGGAGATGATCTGTATCCTAATTTTCGGATCAGCGCTGAGTTCTTTAGCCTTATCCTCAGTTGTAACGACAAGCGCGCAATTTCCATCGGCCGGAAATGTCTGAGCGCCGAAGCTCAAAACACCGCCTGGCACGACAGGCTTAAGTGCCGCCAGCCCTTCCTTGGTGGAAGGGGTTACGCCTTCATCGGTCTCAACCATGACGGTCTTTTTCTTTGAGATCTGGACCTCCGCCGGGAACATGTATCCTTTTTGAAAGGCCCTGTCGTTCGCTAGAGCATCGAGATATTGATTATACCGGAAGAGGCTCAGCTCGTCACATTGTTCTTTTGTGATACCTGACTCTTTCGCGACATTTTCGGCTGTCTCAACCATTCGCATTCCGACATTCGGATCGCTGTTAAAATTATCCATCAGCCAGTTCTCCGAGATAACCTGGCCTCCGGGTCCACCGGGATTAGGCCAGATGGTGTGAGGCCCGTTGGAGCATCTGTCCGCCATTATGGTATAGCAGTTCTGATAGAGACCCGTTTCAACGCCGATGGCTGCCTGATATATACAGGTGGTTGATGTTGTACATGCCTGGCTGAGTGTCACTCCGGGCGCGTGACCTGCTCCCATAAGGGCGGCAACCCATGCGCTCGCATAAAACTGATGAAGCTGGCCTATGGTGATCCCAAAGATGACATAATCGAACATCTTGGGGTCCCATTTCTTTTCTGCAAGCCATCTCTTGCTGGTATTACCTGCGAGAACAATAGCGTTTTCGTTCGCCATGGTGCCCTGCCAGCGGGAAAAAGGGGTGGAATAATAACCTTTGTATGGAATAAAAGCCTTGCTTAACATACTCTATCTCCTCCGGAATAATTTATTTTCTATCTAGCATCACTCCATCTGCCGTATTTTTCCCTCAGTATCCGGTGCAGAATCTTTCCCGTGGGTGTCCTTGGCATATCGGCATCGCCTATGAAATCAAGGGTCTTGGGCCTCTTATAACCGGCTATCTTTCCCTTACAAAATTCCATGATTTCTTTGGAAAGCTCCTCATTCGGAGCGTAGCCGTCCTTGAGAACCACAACCGCCTTTACCATCTCCCCCCATTTTTCATCCGGCACACCTATAACAGCAACATCCTTCACGGCCTTATGTCCTCCGACAACATTCTCCACCTCACTGGGATAGACATTCTCTCCTCCGGTGATTATCATATTGGCCTTTCTGTCAACAAGGATATAATATCCCTCCTTATCCCTCATAACCATGTCACCGGCAGAAGACCATTCGCCCTCAAAAGCCTCTTTGCTCTTTTCGGGTTCCTTGAGATATTCCTTAAAAAGCATCGGCGTTCTGTAAAAGAGTTCACCCACCTGGCCATCAGGCACCTCTCGGCGCTCCTCGTCAAGGATCCTTATCCGGTCTGTGCCGAAGATCTCTTTTCCTATAGAGCCGAGCTTCTTAAACTGGTCCTCAGGTCTCAGAAGTGTCACAAGGCCCCCTTCAGTGCTTCCGTAAGCCTCCCAGAGTTCGGCGTTCTTGAAGTAATCCATTATCGCAAGCTTAAGGTCCTTCCTTGCCGGCGCTGAGGAGACAAGAAGCTGCCGGATGGATGAAACATCAATGCTTTTCTTTATCTCGTCAGGCAGGGAAAGTAGCATGATATAGTGGGTGGGAACAAGAGAAGTATATGTTATCTTATATTTGTCAATGGTTCTTAAAAGATCTTCCGGATCAAAACTGATCATGTTATAGACAAATACCGGGGCAGAGACAAGCGTATAGGGGAATGAATAAAAGATGGAGTTGACATGGCACATGGGCATCACAAGCATGACTTTGTCGGCAGGTCTCACCCCCATGTTGATGTTGTTAAGGAGGTACATCGCCATGTTGCTTTCATGGGTTCTCATAACGCCCTTGGGCTTCCCGGTAGTACCTGACGTGTACATGACTGTCCAAACATCCGCTGAATCAACCATAACATCAGGTTCCTCCGGGGAAGATGACCTGAGCCACTCTTCATAGCCGACATAGCCCTCCGGCACAGGTCCGTCTCCCATGTATATGTAAGAGTTCTTCGGAACAGACAAAAGATCCCGGATGCTGTTAATGAGCTCGACAAAAGCGGCCTCAACTATAAAGGCCTTGCATTCGGAATGATTGACTATGTACTCAATGTTGGGAGCTGCCAGCCTGAACATTATGGGGACAACCATCTGCCCGCCCTTGGCGCATCCGGCATATATGTCCATCCACTCGCCCCTGTTGTAGGCTATGACCCCAAACGCCTTCTGGTATCCGACCCCGAGGTCCTTAAGACCGTTGGCAAGCCTGCACGATCGCTCATTCCACTGCTTGAATGTAAACTCATTTGATTTATCCTGCCATCCCAGTTTGTCCGGATAATTGATCGCGTTCATCTTTAAAACAGTGCCTGCATTTATCCACTTACTTTTAAGCATCCCAAATACCTCCCTGTAACTGTTTAATGAAGGGATATGAACCCAAAGGAGTCAATATCTACCTCTTTAAAGATCAATGGCAAAGAGGGCCGCACCTACTGCTCCCGTAAACTGCGGATATTCCGGCACAAGAACCTCTTTTCCCGTCAATTCCTTTACCATCTCTACCAGGAAGGGGTTGTGGGCGACAACCCCGCCTGTCATAACAACAGTGTCTGAGAGAAGATCCATCTCAAGTACCCTTTTTATAACCGATAGAAACAACCCTCGCACTATATCCGCAACGGCCTTTCCCTGCCGTATCTTCTCAAGCACCTCTGTGCCGGAGAACACCGTACAGTAGCTCCCCAGTTCAACCGTCTCGACAGCCCCTCTTGCCAGGGCGTTCATGTCTTCAAGAGGGATCTCAAGCCGCGTGGACATCTCCTCCAGAAAGGCTCCGGTCCCGGCAGCGCATTTTCTGTTCATCTTGAAGCTTGTACGTCTTCCCTGGGCGTCAACTCTTATTACCTTATTGTCCTGGCCTCCTATGTCAATGACGGTCATGGCTAATGGAAAATAATGGTAACAGCCCCTGGCGTGGCATCCTATCTCTGTAACAGTCTCATTTCTGAAAGATACATTATTGCGTCCGTATCCGGTTGACACACAAGCCTTTATGCTTTCTCTCACCTCTCCGGCCATGGCAAGAGCCTCATCAAGACACCTTTCCGCTGTAGCCTGGAAATCAGTCCCGGATCTCATAACCGATTTCCCAAGCAGTCTCTTGTCCGGGTCAAGCAAAGCGACCTTTGTCCTTGAGGCGCCGACATCAACACCCACGAAGACCTCAGACATGGCTAGGCACCTTCCAATTGCTCCACAAAGGCCTCTATATTCGTCCTCGCCTGCTCCTCCGAATAACAGCGAAGATCGTTGAGATCTCCGTTAATGGTAAGGGTGGGGATGCCTAGCCTTTCAGCCAGCCTCTCTGGCATCCCGTAGCGGTTATTGGAGTTGTTGGGGCAGGTCTTTGCGTCGTGAAATATTATCCCGTCAAACTTAAAAAGCCTCTTACATTCGGCTATGTATTTTTCTTTATAGGGTTCATCTCTCACTATGAAAAGCTCGGTATAGGCAAGTGCCATGCTCTCAAATGGATCTGCCGGGTCAAGCTGATCGAATATCCAACTATTACAGTATGTTGATGCAACCACGCATGTCCTTAGGACGGCAAATTGCTCAGAGAGTGGACGCAATTTTCCCCAGATGGGCATACCCTCCCAGTAAAGCCTATGCCTTTCGCCTTCAACCGCCGCTATGCTCTGATTTATTCTTTCCTTCAGTTCCTCGTAAAGCAGTTCATAGTATGAAACCGCAACATTAGTGCCCCTCGCCACAACCGCGGGTCCCATGTGGATAGTGGCATCAAAAAATGTCCAAGGTGAAGGAACTACTGAAGCTGCCTCCAGGCACGCACGCCAGAGTTCTGAGGTTCTCCTTGAAAGTGACACTGCTTCCTTAAATAGGTCAATATCAAGCCTTGATCCTGTCACTTCCTCCAATTTTGGAACAAGATCCTTGATCTGGCTCGCAATGTCCTTTACCTGGTAGTCCCTTATAGGACCGATATCCCTGTGGGTATGAACCCCTATCACGGGGACATTGAGTTCTCTTGCATACCAGGAAAACCAGTCCTGAACATCTCTGCACTGATTGGTGTTGAAGACAAGGACATCAGGCCTCGGCACGGACTTGATTCCGTAGGCCGCAGTGAGGGGGGTCTTCTTCTGAAGAAATGCCCCTACATCCGAGGTAAGATATGAGCAGATGTCCGGCGAATACCCAATGGCATTGGAGTGTGGTATCATTTCCGAAGCCATCCTTGTGGCTCCAAGAAGCGCCCCGTGGTTCTCGGGAAAATAGACGAGAAACCCCAGTCCCCTCAGAAGCTCCGCAGGGCCGACGCTTGTACACCATGCTATCTTATGGGAACCGGTCCTGGCCGCCTCATCCAGTTCATAGAAGTGGTCGGCCATTATCTTCTTGAGGGTCTTTGTTGCCGCTATTTCCTTTCTTTTGGGCGCAACATTTTCAGCCATGTTCTCTCTCTCCTCCAGAAGGGTTCAATCAATTGAGTCGGCAACCATCTCGGTTATGTCCATGATCTTTATCTTTCCGCGTTCAGACTTCGGAATGGCCTTCGCGCCCTTGCGAAGGTTGTCTTTACATGCGGCGCAACCGGAGACTATGATCTCCGCTCCGACGGCAAGTGCATCTCTGACCCTCTCGGCCGCCATCGCAACAGCCATTTCCGGGTTGTTGGCCTGCACGCCACCGCCTCCGCCGCAGCACCTTGCCTGAAGTCTGTTTCTACCCATCTCTACATACTGGATACCGGGAATAGCCTTGATGATGTTTCTGGGCTCTTCAAATATCTTGAAGGCCCTGCCAAGGTCACACGGATCATGATAGGTGACCTTCTTATCCACCCCGGCCTTTAACGTTATCTTATCCTCTCGGACAAGCTTCTCCAGGTACTGAACGGAATGATAAACCTCCAGATCGAAGTTTCCAACTTCAGGATATATCTTCTTGAATGTCTTGTAGCAGCCGGCGCATGGTGTGACAAGTTCCTTTGCGCCCGTAGCCTTTATCCTGTCAATAAGTGCCCTGGCGTGCTCCTCAAACCCATCCGAGCCCATGAGATAAAGAGGAAAGCCGCAGCAGTTCTCATCCATTGCAAGAGTCGTAAAATCCACTCCCGCCTTTTCCAGTGGCTTTATGAGGCTGGGCACCATCTTCATGTCGAGATAGCTCGGAACGCATCCCATGAAAAGAAGTGTTTCAGCCTTTGATTTCAATTCCCCCTTAACAACTTTTTCTTTCAGCGCAGGAGGATAAATGCTTATGCGGTCTTCCCTCGCGCTCGCAAAGACGTTACCTGTTCTTATTATGTTGTCTCTTACCCCCAGAACGGCAACCGGAGTAAATCCGGCCTTGTAAAGGTGTTTTCTCACTCCTTCAACAATTTCATCAACCTTAATGCGGGCGGGACAGAAATACGTGCAGGCCTGGCAGGTGGTGCAGCTATAGAAAGCCTCTGCAAGCTCTTTGCTCGGCTCTATGGTTCCATTCATGAAATAGAATGCAAGCGCGTTTCTTCCTCTCGCGTTTCTTCCCTCCCGCTGAGTTACTGAAAACGTGGGGCACCCGAGGCGGCAAAATCCGCAATGAATGCATGCAAGGACCTCATTGTCAATATCCTTCCCGTAAGATCTGACGCCTTCCGGATTATCCAAAAGCGGCTGAAATGCAAAGTAATCAAAAATAGTAGGCTTGATCTCGCTTTTCTGTAAAGCCATTTTGCCGGGATTTAGGATGTTGTCCGGATCAAGCGCCTTTTTGATTGACCTCATCACTTCAATGGCCGGCCCAAGTTCCATCTGTATATGAGGAGCCCTGGTAAGCCCGCTTCCGTGCTCTGCGCTCAGGGTGCCTTTCATCTCCATGGCCGCGCTTACCAGCTCCTCAACGGCGGGCTTAAGGCGATTCCATTCATCCCTGTCTCTTACATCACAGACAAAGGTCGTGTGAACATTTCCATCTCCCACATGCCCGAATGTGGCTATCATAATATTGTATTTACGGCTGATGGCCTGGGCGATTTTTATGGTTTCAGGAATACGTGAAGAAGGAACTCCCAGATCCTCTGCGATGGGGATGAGACGATTCCCGGGCTTTATTCTGGAAAGAGTTGGAACCAGGCCACCCCTCGCCCTCATCATCTCTTCTCTCCTGGCAGGGTTGTCGGTCCATTCAAATTCCTTTACGCCATACTTCTTGCAGATGGCCTCTATGCGCTGCATGTCTTTGACGACCACCTCTTTGACGCCGTCAGCCTCCATTATGAGGAGGGCCTCTATCTTGCTAACGTCCTTTGCAAGCACATGCTCTACGACCTTAAGGCTGAACTTGTCCATAATCTCGCACCCGGCGAGTTTTATGCCGGATGTGGTTACCTCAGTAACTGCGTCCCCTGCTGCGTTCAGGTCCCCGAAAATTGCTACCGCAAGGGCCCCGTACTCGGGCTTTGGATCCAGCTTTACCGTAACCTCGGTTATTATGCCTAGAGTACCCTCAGCTCCGCAGAAAAGGTGTGTAAGATCATAGCCAAGAGATGACTTCGGCGCCCTCGTTCCGGTATCTATTACGGTGCCGTCGGCGAGCACTACCTTAAGGCCCTTTATATAATCCCTTGTAGTCCCGTATTTTACTGCGCGGTGTCCGCTCGCGTTTGTTGACACCATTCCTCCGATGGTCGCTATGGCCTCACTGCCTGGGTTGGGAGGAAACATAAGCCCGTCTTTGGCAAGGATATTGTTTAGCTGCATGCAGACCACTCCAGGCTCCATCCTGGCATAAAAATCTTTCTTGTTTATCTCAAGGATCTTGTTCATGTTGTGAAGATCAAGAAGGAGCCCCCCCATGACAGGCAGCACCGCTCCTGTCACGCTGGTACCGGTTCCGCGAGCTGTCACAGGGATCTTTTCCCTCGTGGCGATCTTCATTATAGCCGCTACCTGTTCGGTGGTTCTGGCAAAGATCACGGCGTCAGGTATTCCCTGATGTACGGACATATCCCTTGAATAGCACATGCATTCTATTCTGTCTGAAAAGATATTCTCAGAACCCACAATTTGGGTAATTTCAGGAATAATACTCATAAGTTGTCCTCCTGTTCATGGGGGCAAAACCTCCACTTGGGTGGTTGCATTACGGTCTGCTGAGATAATAATGTGGCTACTATTTAGCTATAAAATAACCATAGTCAATGAGCAGAGATGTTGTCAAGTCAAAAACTAGAGTTTAGAATGCTAAACCGGAGTTGAACTTCTTCAATAACCTTTTCTTCAATGGGATAAGCCATGTCTATTGTTTTAACAGATGTAACGCTGAGAGAGTATGGTCAGAATGTGCCAAAATGCTTCTTGCATTTATTTAATGCGCGTAAGCGTTCTGAGCTCGCGCGCCTTCTCTGCGAGGATGGTTTCAGGAGACTTGAAGTCTTATCATGCGTAAGTCCCGCTATTGCCCCTGCTATGAATAAACAGGATCTATCAGATATAGCCAACTTCCTGGGTAAGCCACAAGGGGTAACCTTCATAACCCTGGTCCCAAACGAATCAGGATACCGTAGTTTCTTGTCCATGGGTCTGGGGCCGGACGGATGGAATCACTGCATGGGGCTTTTCTTCTCTGCGGTTGAAGCCCACAACACAGCCAACCTGGGAAAGACAATAGATGAATCCATGGAATCTCACAGCAGGATACTCATGGATGCCGCAAGGAAAGGAATAAGGGTTGCCGGCTATGTATCAGCCGCCTTCGGTTTCCGAAAGGAAGAGACAAGAGAGCTTATTGAGCCAGGTCTCATGAGGCTTGTTGAATACATTGATTTTTTCTTTGATAGAGGCGCAGAGATCGTAACCCTGTCCGATCTTCAAGGGGTAGCGGATGTCAAAAAGACAATGCGAATCATTGAGGGAGTTCTTGAGCGAAAAAAGGGGCATGATATTGATCGAATAGGCTACCATCCTCACCACGTCATCCCGGAAAAGGCTGTTGCCAACAGCCTCGCCGCCCTTGAACTAGGCATAGAACGTTTTGATTCTTCCCTAGGAGGGAGCGGCGGATGCGTTACCGGCGCCCCAGGCAATCAACCGACTGAGCTACTTATCGAAGAGCTTGAAAAAAGAGGCTTGGGAACAGGGATAGATCTTCAAAAGATAAAGGCCCTCGTCAAGCTCATGACAGAGGGCCTTTACAGGCAGATAGCGATTTCCGGCAAAAAAGATACTATTTCCGTTTGAGTATTTCAGGCGGAACCAACGGCACTTCAGGCCAATCAGAAGGGTAGATCTGCTTTTCTTCTTCTCCGAGGTTAGCCTTTACCTTGGAAAGGCCTGGACGTCTGAATTCATCTCTCGGCTCCTTTGGGATGCGGCCGTTCATGATGGACTGTGACCTGAGACGCCTCCCCACGGTCTTCTCCACCATTTTTCCAAGCTCAAGGATCCTGTCAACATTAATGCCTTCGAGATCAATGCCCATTTCATCGAGCATCACGCACATGTCCTCAAAGCAGACAAGCCCCACATCACTGGGATCCTTATAGTAGTAAGAACCGGTACCCTGGACCGGTACCCTGTCAAGAAAGTTTGCCGGTTGGCCTCCCAAGCCTCCCAGGGTGCCTTCAAAGATGTCAATGCCGGCCTGGAGGGCCGCTAGAACGTTTGCGAGACCCCACCCCCTTGTGACATGGAAATGCCCAACGTGGAGGTCAGGATTAGGAATGGCATCCAGCACCATGGAAAAATAGCGGTAGACCTGATTAGGAGGCGCTGAACCATCGTGGTCGGCATGTTCAATATCGTCGGCCCCTATACTCAGCCATCTCTTTGTGAACTCAATAGCGTCCTCAAATCTTGTGGGACCTGAGATCGGGCTTCCCCAGATGGTGCTGACCGTCCCACACATCTTGATGCCGGCATCCTTACACTTTTTTATGCAGCGCTCAGCCTCCTTCCAGTAGTCGGGAAGAGTTGTGCCGCTGTTTGCGAAGTGATGTTCTTCGTCGGTTGATACCATCATAAGAACACGATCAGGGCCGATTCCCTTTTCCTTCAGCCTTATCGCCCTGTCAACAGCCGGTTCCCTGATTGTGACTGCGGTCCATTCGATCTGTTCGGGGTTTATACCATTCTTGGCGAGCCTTTTTTGAAAAAACTGATCCCTCAGGCCCTTGAGCACATCCTCAGCGTCCTTAAACTGCGGCATTATTCTGGGATTGCCCAGGTTGGTTGCCTCAATTCTCTTTACCCCTGCAATGGCTAGTTCCTGCAGATAATAGATCTTTGCCTCGGTGGGTATCCATGACTCCTCGTGTTGGAATCCGTCGCGCACCGTTATATCTCCCAATCTGACCTTTCCCGGCATCCTTGTGTGAACTTTGAAAAGATTGTTGATCTCCACGGGGTTCTCCTTTCTGATTTGCCTATCCCCTGATTGACCTGGGGAGCAGCATCTGGTGGTGAGGACAGATGCTTATGGGGTTCTGATAGGTGCTTCTTGCAAAGCCAATGAAATAATCCCTTATGGAGGCCATTGGAACTACCTCCTCCACCATGCCGGTCTTGGCGCAGTAAATCGGCCTCGACTGCTCATAATACTGCCTGGCAAGGTCGTTCATTTTTTCTATGATAGGCTCCAGGGGTTTTCCGGCATCCTTTTCTTTTACCAGTCTTCTAGCGAATGCTGCCGCAGCCGCCGTCTCTCCATGCATGACGTATATCTCGGTAGTTGCAACCCCCAATGTGAAGGCATTGTTCCTTGTTGCCTGAGGGCCTCCCATAATGTAGTGCGCTGCCGCGGTTCCTTTCCTCAATACCACGCACAGCATGGGCAGATGCGAGCTTTCGATGGAGTAGATAAGGGATTGCCCTAAGCCCAACAGTTCCGCCTGCTCCGCGATGTCTCCCACGTCAATACCTGAAGTATCCTGGAACCATATAACAGGTATTCTGTCTCTTCCGCAGAACATCACCATCTCATTCATCTTTATAAGGCCTTCCCGATAAAGCTTCCCGCCTATTCCTGAGTATTTACCTTCCGCGTAGGAGGGATAGTTCTTTCCAAGAAAACCCTGCCGATTGGCTATTACGCCCACGGCAAAGCCGTCAATTCTGGTAATACCGCAATAGACCTCCGGTCCGTAGTCAGGCCTGTATTCAAGATGCTCGCTTGCGTCGAAGATGTGCGCCATTACCTGCTCTATGCTGTATATCCTTTTCTGGTTTAATGGTATTATGTAATCCAGGTCGCCGCCCGGATAAATGGGCTCGGCCGGCTCTGCAACCCTGAAGGTGGACGGGTCATAGCACGGCATCCCTGCCATGCAATTTCTCATAGCATCAATTACCCCTTCCTCGGTTGGAAATACCTGTCTCATGAATCCCGTCTTGTCGTAATGGATGCGCACGCCCCCCGGAGGAACATCCTTAAAGTGGCGGGTGGCGTCAATCAGGGTCTCTGCGCCCTCCATATCAAAAAATCCCTTAGGAGACATACCGCTTACGATGCCCCCACCGCCCACCGCCATATTTGAATTTTCATGGGCGAATATGATGGCGGGGCTTATGGCGTGGTATCCTCCTCCGGCAGGGTTGGTTCCATACATACCGACTATGACCGGGATACCCTTTTCCAAGAGTTCCGAGTGCCTGAAAAAAGTTCTCCCACCTGACCTTCTTCCTGCATAGACCTTCTCCTGCTCTGTGAGCTTAACTCCGCTGCAGTTGAGTATCCAGACAAGAGGGATGTTGAGCCTTTCCGCCATATCCTGTGCCCTGAAGACATGCTCTCTCTGACCGGCGATCCAGGCGCCGGCCAGCACCTTGTTGTCGGACGCGATGATAGAGGCATAACGACCTGAGATCCTTCCCAGCCCTGTCACCACCCCCGTAGTGCCTTCCTGATTGAACTCAGGGTCAAAGAGGCTGTTGATCGGCAGGAAGCTACCCGGATCGACAAGACGCTCTATCCTCTCCAACGCGGTCTTTTCACCTCTCTTATGGATGATATCCGCGGGAAGCCCAGCCTGCTTTCTTTTATCAAGGGCCTCTGCTATCTCTATGTTAACCTTGGCTATATCTCTTGCATTAGCCTCACTGCGCTTTCGATCCTGCTCGGTCAGTCCCTTACCAAGTAGGCTCATCTTTTGAAAATATTGTCTCATGATCCTATGCCCCCCTAAAATCAGCCACTCTTTGTTCAAGTGTTCCCACAAGTCCCGCACGGAACCTAGGGTCCCTATATAGCGCCGCATCCTCGAGCATTTCCGCCTCCACAAATCTTTCCTCGGCAAAGTCGGACTTATCATACAGGGAGAAAAGTCTATCCAAGGCATCAATGGACTGGGGTGCAAGAGGCCTTCCAAGCCTTAAAATTTCTTCTTTGACCTCTGACAGAGGCTTGCCATACAGACCGGTATAGGTTTGCGGATTCCTCCTTCTCAGGACTTCAGCCCTCAGAGCGTCACCCTGCGCAGAGACCTTACCTAACCGATTCTCGGAGCGAGGAATTTCCTCTGATGGGCAGATGCAAAGAGAGAGGGCCTCCGGAAGAATCAACGTGCCAGTATCCATTTCATTATGAGAGCAGGCCTTCTCGAATGCCGATCTGTCGGCCTCTGGATCAGAGCCTTTCTGCCTTCGAGGAAAAGGAATCGAGACATTGACCACTTTGGCGTAAATCCCTACGCTCCCGAGCTCAGCCGCCTTTACTTCCCTGGAGGTCTTGGCCATGAACTCCGCACTTCCTCGGCCGGCCTTTACTATTGCCCTTGCAACACCCGCCCATCCGGGAATAAGTCCTATCATCGCCTCGCTGAAACACATTCCGCTTCTTGAGTCTCCAACTATATGATCCGCCATGAGGGGTATCTCAGCAGAACCGCCGAACCTAGTTCCCCCTCCGCATGAGGCTACCACTCTCAATCGGGAAGCTATCTTTCTTATTATCGAGTGAAGTCTTATTCCCTTTGTGAGTCTGTTATCGGCCCAGTCAAACAGGGCATCAATCTCAGAGGCCGGAGCCCCTGACGCCTCTTTTTCTTTCTTATGCTGCAAGGTAGCGTCAAGCCTTGTGAGGCTCTCCTTTAGATCGCCTCCAGCATGCACGGGATCGCTCGGGCCGTGGAGAAGAAGAAAGGAGAAATCATCGGCAGCGTCAAATACCTTCCCAAGCCCCTCAAGGTATGCGTCCAACCCCGGATTGCCGACCTGATGCACAGGGGGGTTGTAATAGCAGACTATTACTCCCTTCTTATTCTTAAACTGCACAGAATCAACAAGAAAATAAGCTTCGCCCGACTTCCATTCAAAAAGACAGTCCAAGTTTTTATAATCCTTGATTTTGTCGGATCTAACCAATACTGCTGGCCCCTTCATATTCCTCCTCCTTATCCGGGTTGCCTTCCCAAAATTGATAAGCTCGCAAGAAGCCCAAATTGGGACTGAAAAACAAAACGCATCAACTACAAAGCGCGCACAAATGGGGACCCACCCTAAGGGCGGCGCGTCCAGGCTCAGCGAGCACAATCCCCAAGGGCATGAAGTGGTTAAACCATGCTGCAACAACTAGGGATGCGACGCAACTCAATAAACGACACTTTTACAGGGCCGTCGAAATTGCGAATATATAACTTGAAGGAAACATGCGCGCAAGAAAAATCGGCTATGCAGCTCTTAGAGTCTTTTGCCGTGGAGGTATTCTGAATGAAAGATATTCAATTGCGGCTTTAATAGCTGTATTTATGGGAAGCATCTTAAACCCAATATCCGGCAAAAGAGTTGAGACCCGCATGAAATAGTTCTGATAAACAGGCACCTCAAGGCCGCCACGCACAGCTTCGGATGCATTTTCCGCCTTATCTCCAGACAAGAGCTTCAAGCTCCTACATGCGGTGAATTCTATGCGCCCTGTTTTACCAAACCTTCCGGCATATCCAAACAGTCTGCACAAAAGCGGCCGGAAGGGGTAGCAAAGGCATGATCCATACGTTCCATCGGCGCTTGCATCTCCAAGAAAGATACAAACATGAGAGCCACTTTCAAGACTTTCATCTATCCTGTTAACTAATTGATCTTCTATATTTTCCTCAAGAACATGTAGAGCAAGGGGCAATGACTCGAGCAGACTTGCCTCAACATGGCTGTTATTACAGCAGGCACTGCAGGAGGGAGGGCATCTCATGCCGGTTGCCATCTGAAACGTATATGTATTTCTGTCTATTTCTTGATATATCTCTGTTATGCTGGAAATAAGATCATCCAATCGCCCATTCATAAGTTAATTTCCTGTTTAGGTCAGGCAAAGCCCCCGTTAAAGGGGGCTTTTGTCATTGTTATTATATAATTAAATAAGCCTGTATGGATAGGCTTTTTTGGTCCATTCACTCTGGGGATAGATCTCACTCAACTTCTCATAGGCCTCCTTAAGGTGCTCTGGACTGCCGCTGCTCTTGTATCTGCAGACCCCCTGAAGGAATATCCCTTCGGGTGCCGCCGCGCTCGCAGGATAATCCCTGAGCAGTTCCCCCACCAATTCTAACGCAAGCCCGTATTCCTCACGATCGAAAGCGGACTTTGCTCTCCCCAGAAGCACTGAAGGAATAAACTCATCAGGGGCCAGGAACCCGACCGTTCGATGATGTTCCTTTCCCTCGG